>DASXQK010000229.1:0-9210 GCA_036493015.1 Dongiaceae bacterium
ACGCCGTGGTGGAACGTTGGTCAGCGTGCGCGCCCACGATACCCAGGTGGAGCCGGTGGAAGGCATAATGGCCGAATACAACGCCGTGGATGCCGATGCCCGCGGCGCCCTCTACCGCGAAAGCGGCTGGGAGCGCTTCGACGAAGAAGCGCCGCCGATTTCCGAAGCCGAGATCGACGCCGAGCGCGACCGCTTGCGCAACCGTCCGCCCGTCTGACCTGGCGCCACCTTGGCCCCACAAGGGGCCAGCAACCAAACGACCCGTCCGGGGTTTAGCTAATAGAGCCGGTCGGGTGACCAGCAACGCGTCCCGGTGGCCCCGACGGGCTGCCGGGACGTTCTCGTTCATTTAACCCGTTAATCGCTCAGTACTATAGTCTGCAACAAGACAATCGGAGATCGCTCTCATGGCCACTGCAAAAGCCCGCCGCCGCGTAGAGCCTGCCAGCTTCGACACCATCGTCGACGATCTCGGCACGCTGAAGCGTGATATCGGCCGGTTGATGGACCAGATGAAGACCGGCGCCGTGGATGGCGCCAGTGAGGCAGCGCAGAACCTGCTGAATCAGCTGAACGAACGCGCGTCCGACATCTATGACAACCTGTCGGATCAGGGCGAGCGGTCGGTAAAGGCGATCTCGCGCCAGGTCGAGGAGCGGCCCATCACCAGCCTGCTCGTCGCCTTCGGGGTCGGGATGATCGTCAGCCGCCTGATGTCGCGCTAGCCGGCCATCCATGGGCGGTTTGCTGAAACTCGCACTGACGGCGCTCGCGGCTTCCAGCCAAACCTCCGCCCTCAAAATCTTTACCGGCCGCATGCTGGCGGCCGGTGTTATCGCGGGGATCGCCATCGTCCTGATCGCCGCAGCCTGGGGCTGCCTCTGCGCGGCGCTCTGGATCGGCCTGACACCCGCATTGGGGCCTGTCGGCGCGCCCTTGGCGGTCGCGGGGCTCTGTATCGTCGTTGCCGGCATACTGGGGCTGATCGCCTGGGGCCTGGTGCGCCGGCGACGGGCACGGGTGAATCCGCAGCTGCAGTTCGATGCCCTGCTTGGCGAAGGCAGCCGTCTGATTAACGAGCATAAGGGAGCCGCCCTTCTGACCGCGGCATTGCTTGGCATGCTGGCTGGAAATAGCGGACGCAAGAAATGACCGGCGCGCCGGGCGCGAGCGCCATGGCAAAACCTGCCTTGGAGACATCTGCCCCCAAGGACGAGACCGATCTGGCCGCCTCGGCCGGCAATGATACCGGCTCGGTTGCCCTTCCGGCCATGGGCAGTGAAGAGGCCGCCAATGCGGCCGGTGCCGAGCGGCACGAGCCGATGCCGCTGCCGCGGAATCTCCAAACCTTCCTGCTGTTCGGGATCTTCACGATCCTGCTGTTCTATACGCTGTATTTCACCGGCGAGTTTGTGCTGCCGATCATCTTCGCCATGATCCTCTACCTCGTGCTGCAGCCAGCGATGCGGGCCTTCATGCGCCTGCATATTCCCAAGGCGGTTTCGGCCATCCTCGTTATCTGCATCCTGTTCGGTGCCCTCGGTGCGCTGGGATTCATGCTGTCGGCGCCGGCGGCAAACTGGATTGCCAAGGGCCCCAGCAGCCTGGCGCAGCTCGAATCCCAGTTGTTCTTCATCAAGGGGCCCATCGCCCAACTGCAGGACGCCACCAAGCAGGTGGAGAAGATCGCCGAGGGTACGACGCCCAATGACGGGCTGAACGTTACCGTCAGCGGGCCGGGCCTCGGCAGCTTCCTGATCAGCGGCACCCGCAGTGTTCTGGTCGGGATGGGCACGACCATCATTCTTCTGTTCTTCCTGCTGCTGTCGGGCGACCTGTTCCTGCGCCGCTTCATCGAAATCCTGCCCACCCTCGCCAACAAGAAACAGGCCGTGGAGATCACGCGCGAGATCGAGCGCAATATCTCGGGATATCTCGCCACCATCAGCATGATGAACCTGCTGGTCGGCATCGCCACGGGATTGGCAACCTATCTTCTGGGCATGTCCGACCCGGTGCTCTGGGGCACGATCGCCTTTTTGCTGAATTTCATCCCGATCCTGGGTCCGCTTTGCGGCATCGCCATTCTGTTCATGGCGGGCTTGCTGACATTCGGGACCATCTGGCATTCGCTGCTATTGGCCGGCGTCTATCTCGTTATCCATGTGCTGGAGGGTGAGACGTTGACGCCCCTGTTGCTGGCACGGCGTTTCGTATTGAACCCGGTGCTCGTCATCGTGTCGCTGGTGTTCTGGTACTGGATGTGGGGCGTGCCGGGCGCCCTGCTGGCCGTGCCATTGCTGGCGACAGTGAAGATCATCTGCGATCGCATTCAGCCGCTGATGGCCATCGGTCATTTCCTGGGGGCCGAGGGCCGTGCCTGAGCAAGCCGACAGCACTGGAAGAATCAGCGACGCATCGCCGTCGCGCGGGTTAGACTTGCCGGGCAGCGTCGGGCAGAATCCGAACGCAGCCAATACCGGGAAAGGAACGCCATCATGGCCAAGGGTCAGCAAAGAAGTAACCGCGAAAAGAAGAAACCGAAGAAAGAAAAGCCAAAGCCAGCCGCCAGCATCAAGAAGCCGATGGGCCGCTGAGCACAAGACTGTCGACAACATAGGGTCCGGTGCGGTTTCGCCGCGCCGGACCCCGCCGCGCCAAACCGGCGCCTGGATCAAAGCGACATTTATCTGCCTTGTGATGGCGGGCGTATTGCTGGCCGCGGCATCGCCAGCGGACGCCGTCAATGGACCGCTCGCCCCTTGCGAACCTAGCTCTCCCACCTATCCGGTCTTCGCCGATCCACCGCGGGCGCAGAATTGGCATAACAGCGAGCTCGGCCCCGGCTGGTCGCCGGCCGATTGTGTTTCCTGGGCTGTCGAACCTTTCACCATCCTGACGGCACTGGCGGGGCGTTTCGAATTCGCCGGCAGTGGCGAGGATCTGGCACTGCGCTTCGGCGCCTTCTCGGCCTGGCGCGGCATGCTCTATTGGTCGGTGACCGACAAGCGCTATCAGACGCTGGTCACCGATGCCGCCGCGCTATCGGGACCGGATTCTTCCTTGCGTCGGCCGGACTTTACGCTCAGCGAGCTGCGCTCCGGCGCCGATCTCTATTTCATGCAGCAGGACAACCGCTCTTCCGACAGGGTTGTCTATCGCCTGCGGGTGCTGGCCATCGGCAACGACCGGCTGGTGGTGACCGTTGCAAATGTCACCCAGGTCTCGGTGTTTATCTTCACCGCCTTCGATCCCGGCGATCTCAAATCCACCTATATATTCATCAGGCTCTCGCCCACATCCCCGGGCACATCCCCGGGCGGCACATCCTGGGGCTATTACAGCCTGTCAGGCGCGCGTGAGGGCGCCGCATTGCTGGGCAGTCACGGTTCCTCATATCTGAACCGGGCATTGGCGATCTATCGCCACCTCGCTGGCTTGCCGGGCGATCAGGGACCGCCACTGGCGGAATAGCGGCTACGAGGTGAGCTTGGCGCGCAGCGAACAGTGCGGCGCGTCGGATCCCGAGATTGCCGCTGCCTTTGACCAATGCCAGAGAGGATTCCAGTAATCGCGCTTGAGCTGGCCGGCGGCGGCCGCATCGTCGAGGATGTAGCCGAATTCCTGCAGATCGACGGGATAGAGATTGTCCGAGCCCAGATAGAAATAGCGGTCATCGACCATCCAGAACTTCCCGTGATTGCCGATGGCAACCTTGCCGGGCCAGCTGGCATCCGGACCGAAGCGGAACGGCGCCAGATGGAAATGCTGGCAAAGGAGGTCGACCAACGCTGCCTTCGGCAGACTGCTATGGGCGGCCGCCACAGCCAGCATCTTGTCGGGTATCGCCGCGATAGAGACGCCATTGCTGTATGTGCTTTTGCTGAGGCCGACCGCACCATCGTTGGACAGCACGACATAGACATCGCCCCTGCCCGCCAGGATGAAATCCGCCCAGGTGCCCAGCGTCAGTTCCGGGTAGAGGGGCTTCAACTGCCCGGGCAGTTCGAAGGCAATATCCTGCTGGGCGACGAGAATGCTGTGGCGGGCAGCGCCGAAGATGAGGTCGCGCGCCAGATCGTCCTGGTTGGCAAAATGCGAGGTCACGCCTGAGCCAAGCCGCGCCGAAGCCAGGATGGGAACGCCGCCACCGGCCGTCGATGCCGCACCCGGCAACGGCAATTGCGCCAGGCAGCCCTTGGTAATATCCGGGCTGCCGCTGCGATAGCTATACATGCTGACGGCGCTCAGCGGATCGTCATGGCTGCACACATAGCCCCAGAGCTCATCGGCAAATCGATGGGCATCGCGCGCCGCCCCGCCGCTGACCTGCATCGAGATATCGTGTACCGGCTGATCGATCAGGTAATCCTGCGTCCAGAGGTTATGGCCGCCGACCACCGCCACGCGTCCGTCGACCGCGACGATCTTGGCGTGGTTCCAGGAAAAGGAGCGGCAGAAGATGTCGCCGCCGCAGGAGCGCATCGCCGAGGCATAGATCGTGAGCTGTGCCCCGGGAATCTTCCGGGCATCGCGGATAATTTCGGCAAGGAAACTCTTGGCATCGATGCCGCCGGGGGGATACTGGCCGATAAGCACGCGCACGGTCACCGCCCGGCCGCTCTTCGCCAGCATTGTCATCGCATCGCGCAGCGCAGCAAGGAAGCGGACATCGGGGACCGGCTCCAGCAGCGTAATGTCGACGGCTTGCTGGGCACCGATGATCGGCTGATAGAAACGCTCGATCAGATTATCGGCTTGGCCCAGACAAAGGCGCTTGCCCGCAAGCCGGGGAAGAGCATCGAATGAGGCGAGATGGCCGCAGACAGCGCCAGCGCCGCAATCGCTGTTCTTGCGGCAATAGGCCAGATGGAAATCCGCATCGCAGGCGCCTTTGCATTCCAGCGGCATGAAGGCGATCTTGCTCGCCGGCCGGCCCCAGACATTGGGGCTTTGGATCAGCCATTGGGCGTCCAGGACGTTGTCTTTGGTCAGGTTATAGGTGACGCCGCGATAGCGCTGTTTGTCATCCGTCTTGGCGAGTTCGACCACCGCCTGGTCGAGAAGCGGCGTGGATGAAGCGGGATCCAGTGGTTGCACCTGACGCGCCTTGATGACGGCGGCCAGCGGCGTGGCATTGGTGATTTCGCCATCACTGGGTGCGGACACGTTCTCGCCCTGGGCCGTATCGGGCAGACGTACGCAGCCGGCAAGCCCAAGTGCGCAGATAAAGGCTGCGATCGAAGCGCGACCCATGAAAGGCCTTCCCGCCGGGGAGATGCCGAAGCCTATTGCTTTCCGTTGGACGTAAATTCGTGACTCAATAATGAACTGAGGCCGATTTGGTTCCCGGAAATTGCCTCAGCGATCGCGCCGCACCCTGTGGCGCAAATGGCGCCAGAGGTAAAAGGCGATAGCCACCACCAGCAGCGCCACAATCACCGCATCGAAGCGATGCATGATGCTCTGCAAGGTGGGATCGCTATCCCAAGCCTGGCCCAGTTTCATTCCGATATAAGCCAGCGCGAAACACCACAGCCACGAGCCGACGAAGGTATAGATGTGGAATTTCACCAGTGGCATGCGCGCCACGCCGGCGGGTAGCGCGATGAAGGTCCGTACCACCGGCAGCAGGCGGCCGATGAACACGGCAGCACTGCCATAGCGGGCGAAAAAACGCTCGGCCCAGTCGAGGTCCTGGCGCGTGATAAGCAGGTAACCGCCCCAGCGTTCGACGAAGGGCCGGCCGCCATATTGGCCCACGGCATAAGCGAGCGCAGAGCCGAGATTGCAGCCGATGGCGCCTGCCGTGGCGGCGGCGATCAGGCTGAAATGGCCGAGCGAGACCATGTATCCAGCAAACGGCATGATCACTTCGGAGGGCAGCGGAATACAGGCGGATTCGATTGCCATCATCAGAGCGATGCCGCCAAGTCCGAGAGCGGAAATCGTGGCGATGATAAAGGCGGCAAGCGCGCCAAGAATTCCATGGATCAAGCTTTTTCCTCCGGATGGGCCGGCTGGTATAGCCCATTACGTCCCGCCGGCGACAGCGGCGGCGGCGAGCTTGTCGAAAACGTAAGGTTCAACAACGCCTCGAATAGCTTACTCGTCGCGGGCCGTCTTGGCCCGGCGGCTGCGCGTGCCTGGCGCGGGCGCCGGCTCGCTCACGACCATCAAAAAGCGCAGGCGCTTGCTGCCTTCATTGGCATAGCGGTGGGGCCGGTCGGCCTGGAACATCAGAGCATCGCTGGCCCCCGCCTTGTGTTGCACACCATCGGCGGAGAGCGTCAATTCGCCTTCCTGCACATACAAAACTTCGCGCGTGCCGGCGGGGTGAGCGACACCGTCGTAGAATTCGCCCGCCACCAGATTCCAGCCCCAAACCTCCAGCAGCGAGGGCGTCTCGAAGCCCACCAGAAGCTTCCCGCTGCTGCCGCGCTTGCCCCGCCAGAGTTCGATCGCCTCGCTCGCCGGAATGATGCGGGCCGGCGGCTCCTCGGCCGCCTCGACAAAGCGCGATACCGTCACGCCCAGCGCATTGGCGATGCGGCAGAGGGTGGCGACGCTGGGATTGGTGCGGCCCTGTTCGATCTGCACCAGCATCCCCTTGCTGACGCCGGACTTGCGGGCGAGCTGGTCGAAGGTCAGGCCGCGCGCGCCCCGCACCTGGTTAAGACTATGGGCGATGCGGGCATTGATCGCGGCGATGTTGTCCATAGGTAGTGTCTCAGTTTGAAAGGGGACCCGGCAAATGGCTTGCTCTAGTCTTCGTATTCGTATTCGGAGCCGAGGGTTTTGTTCCAGCGGCGGCTGTGGAAATCGGTTTCTCGGCAAAATCCGGTCTCTCTTACGCCGCCACGGTCATCCCGATACCTCACATACCCGACAACGTAGGCTTTCATTGCATGCCCGGAGCGGGCTATCGATGCTTGGATTCTAGCGTTGAAGAGACGACGACTAGTTGCGCTGAAGATTTCCTTATCTCCACTTGTGAGGATGACGCCCTTGATTTTGGTGTTAACAAAAGTCAACCCCCCGCTCGGTTCGCTCAACTCTGTTGCGACCCCAATTTCATAGACGTGGGCTTTAGTGGCCCCGATATTTACATAAAGAAATTCCACGGTTTCTTCCGTCCCTGGCAGTGCGGCATGGTCGAGGACGTTAAAGCCCCTCACTACAATCCTAGGACGATGCGTGGAAATGAATTCGTCTCTGGCCAGTCTTATCTGGAAAAAACTCACGATCCCCAAGACGGCGGTAAAAACAAAAATGAAAAAAGTGGAGAGCGCATTGAGGTCCTCACGCGCAGCATGGAAGGCTGCGTATACGGACTTTATTCCCAATACTGTAGGTCCATCCAGCGCAGCGCCGAAAAAGGAGCATTTGCGCTCGTCGTGGTATGTTTGACTATTTGCGGTTTGGTCGTAGTTTTCGGCGCGGCATCCAAAATCTGACCAAGCCGCTAAAATTATTTCTACGGCGAGAAGCAGGCCAAGAGAAGCGAGAACAATCCTTTTGGCCAGTTTCAAAATTAGCATCCGCTAATTGGTGTCCTGAATTGTCCTCGTTCTCGCGATTGTTATACCTAAACGAGATTTCAGCAACTTAGGGCGGCGATTTCCTCAAGCGACCAAACATGATCGCTAATACCTGCGGCCATGGCCGGGGTAACGCGTAGCGTCTTATGGATGCGCCCAAAGTTGTAAAACATGAAATGCAGTGCGACCGCGTGGGCGTGATTTTCAACTTTGTTTGAAAAAGCATTCGTCTATCGCGCGAAGCGGCGCGCGTGGTGTTTGTGGTGTTGGCCTACTTCGACCAACGCTTGGCTGCGGCCTTGCAGGCTATCGCCTTGCGTTCTGCGGGGGAAAGCTTGGCAGCCCTAGCCTTGCCGCCCTTAAGGCCGCCCAGCCGCCCGAGGGCCACGGCGGCGGGGTTCCGGTTGTCATCCGCTGATGGATTAGCTTCTGTAAACTCGCCGGTCGCCATATCGATGATAAGCTTGGCGAGTTGGTTGGGGTCTCTGGGTCGCTTAGGGCTTTTTGCCATGTTTCACATAGAGAAAAATATCGAGGGACCGGGCAGCCGCGCCGAGGATCGCGAAGGCGAGCAAAAACCGAATGTCAAAGAATTGCGCGCGGTAGTACCAGGCCATTAGCTGCTCCGTCACGGCGACATAGCCGAGGGTGCCAAGCATGATGGAGAGCAGCCAGAATCGCCTCATACCCCGGATTATAACATGCTTGACCGCTCATGCGTAGGGGTCACCAAATTCAAAGTGAGGCACTACCTGTCCATAGGACTACCGTACCAATTTAGTGACCAGTAGAGCCGCTCCGTATATTATACTAGCGGTATGATAGCGAAAACCGAAAGCCCGCTACCCAGAGACTCGGCGCCGACAGCAGCCGTTGCGTCCCGATGACGGCGGCGATCTTCGCCATTCTCTCCTCCATCACCTTCGGCAGTGCCGACTTTCTGGGGGGCCTTGCGACCCGGCGGGCTGCCCTGATCGCCGTCATGCTGGGTAGTCAGGCGGCAGCGTTCCTGACCCTGCTGCTGGCTGCCGCCATCGTGACGCCGTTCTGGCTGCCGCCCCACGACCTGGCGCTTTCGATCCTGGCCGGCATCTCGACGTCGATCAGCATCCCCATGCTCTACAAGGGCCTCGCGATCGGCCCGATGAGCATCGTGGCACCAGTCACGGCACTGGTAGCGATGCTGCTTCCCGTTCTCTACGGCATGGCGATCCTGGGCGAGGCGCCGCCCGGTCTCACCCTGCTGGGCTTTGCGCTTGCCGGCTTTGCCGTCTTCCTGCTTGGCGGCGGCGAAAAGCTGTTCGAATCGCTCCGGTCCGCGGCCGCGCGCCAGGCAACGCCGCTACGTGCCTTCGCCTATGCGCTTGGCGCGGGCAGCTGCATTGCGCTCTTCTATGTCGCGACGCGAAGCTGCTCGGCCGAGAGCGGCCTTTGGCCCCTGGTGGGGGCGCGCCTCGTCGCTTTCATCGCCATGGCCGGCCTTGCGCTCATCCGCCGGCGCGACCAGCCGCTCGCCTGGCCCGGCGCCCTGCTGCTCGTCTTCATCCTGCTATCGGGAGCGCTCGATGGCGCCGGCAATGCCTTTTACATCGTCGCCGCCCATGGCGGCGATCTGGGCGTGGTTGCGACGATCACCTCGCTCTATCCCGCCACCACCATCCTGCTGGCC
>DASXQK010000230.1:0-5151 GCA_036493015.1 Dongiaceae bacterium
GGATCAATGGCGATACTGTTTCCATGTGCCCATAGCTGAAGGTGAAATCGCGGTCGTTGAGCATGAGTCAACCTATCATTGTCCGGCTGGCCAAGGTCAAGCAGGCGCGTGCCGTCTGGCTTGCACATATGGGTGACTATAGAATTGCAATCCAGCTTCGAACCATATGCGGATCGCGATGAACACAGTCAACCGCTGCCGCCGCCTTCCCGCGTTCTGGCTTGCTTGCGGCCTTATAGTGCAGGCTTCAAACGCCAGCGCCGGCGCGCAATTGACGGGTATTGCATTCGTCGATTCTTCCGTCACCTCGCAAGGTTCGAAAGCAACGCTGCCGGCCGGCGCCCAGATCCATCCGCCGGGCAGCGAGATAACCGGCACCGAGGGCTGCCCGACGACGACCCACAAAACCGATGGGTTGATCGTCGCCATCATCGATTTTGACGGCGCCCCGACGGCGGCGAGCCTGGCGGTGACCCGCCATCCCGCTGCCGGCGGCGAATTTCACAATGCGCCCTACCAGATCGATCTCGATCCCGGACGGACGCTGCAATATCTGGGGCCGATCTTCGACAACGGCCGCTACGAATTGCATCTGAGCTGGGCCGCCGGTCAGGCTGAAAATAAAGCGGATACAGAGTTTACTTTGGCGCGAAGCTGTCGTTAGCCTCCGTCGCCGGCGCTTTCGAGGGAAATTCATGCCAGCCAAGCCCAGGATCGAGCGTCTGCGTATCGGCATGATCGGCAGCGGCTTCATCGCCAGGTTTCACCTGCGGGCCCTGCTGGCCGTGCGGCATGTCAGCGTCAGTGCGGTCTACAGTCCGACCCGCAGCAACCGCGAGGCGCTGGCCCGCGAGGCCAACGACATGGAACTTGGCCCCTGCCGGGCTTTCGACTCGCTCGAGGCCTTGGCCATATCGGGCACGGTCGATGCCCTCTGGCTGCTGCTGCCCAATTTCGCGCGCATCCCAACCATGCGCGAAATCCACCGGCTGGTAACGTCGGGGAAGTCGAAGATCGCAGCGGTTGCCTGCGAGAAACCGCTGGCCCGCACCCTGGCTGAAGCACGCGAGATGCTGCGCCTGGCAGAAGATGCCGGCCTCAATCACGGTTATCTGGAAAACCAGGTCTTCGCGCCCGCGGTGCAGCGAGGCAAGGAGATCATCTGGCGCCGCGCCGTGCCCAATAGCGGCCGGCCCTATCTCGCCCGCGCGGCTGAGGAACATAGCGGCCCGCATATGCCATGGTTCTGGCAGGGCAGCCGCCAGGGCGGCGGCGTGCTGTCCGACATGACTTGCCACAGTGTCGAAGTGGCCCGTTATCTGCTGGCAAAACCCGGCGCGCCGCGAGGCGATCTGAAGCTCATCAGCGCCAGCGCCACCACCGGACATCTGAAATGGACCCGGCCGGCCTATGTGAAGAAACTCAAGGGCATGATGGGCAAAGCGGTGGATTATGCGCGCCATCCCGCCGAGGACTTCGCTCGCGGCGCCTTTGTCCTGCGCGATCCCGAGGGCCACGAGGCGATCATCGAGGTGACGAATTCCTGGGCCTATGTCGGCCCGGGCCTGCGCATCCAGATCGAGCTGCTGGGACCCGAATACGCCATGGAATTCACCTCTCTCAACACCAGCCTCAAGATCTTCATGTCGCGGGCGATCTCCGGCGGCCAAGGCGAGGATCTGGTGGAAAAGCAGAACGCCGAACAGGGGCTGATGCCGGTGCTCGAGGACGAGGCTAACGCCTATGGCTATGTCGAGGAGAACCGCCACATGGTGGAGGCCTTCCGGCATGGCCGAAAGCCGCTGGAAACCTTCGGCGACGGCGTTGCCGTGGTCGAGATGCTGATGGCCCTCTACCGCTCGGCCGAGACCGGCAAGACGGTCAAGCTTCCGTCGCGGCAGTTGGAAAAGTACGTGCCGCCGGTTGCGCGAACCGCTTAAAGAAGCCAGCGCGGCGATCGATCAGGGTAAAACCGCCGCACGCCTGGCTTTGTTAAGCGCGAGCGCGGCAAGCGCCAGCGCGGCCAGGCTCGCGACGCCGAAATCGAGCGCCCAACCCAGCCTCGCGGCATCGAGGATCGCGGCGGCAAGAAACGCAAGCGCCGCGGCCCCAACATAACGCGCCGGCCGCCATCCCGCCGCGGGCGCGGCGCCTTCAACAAACAGTCCCGAGACCGCCAGGATACCCAGCAGGAAGTAATGCGGGCGCGCCACCGGCAGCATCGGTATCGCGAGCAAGACGAGTGCGGCAAAGAAAAGATATTCGCCAAACCTGTCGCGGCGCCGGCGCATCGCCCAAAGAACGGCCGCCGAGAGTGTCAACGAGAGGACGATATGCGCGAAGAAATAACCCTGCGGGGGCGCAGGATCGCGGCTGTCGCGATTCGGGTGCAGCGCATCGTAGGTCATGTATTCGAACGACTGGACCCCGGTGTTTGTGCCGTGAAGTTCGTCGGCCACCGCCGGATCGCCCGCGCCCGAGGCCTCGCCCACCAGACGCTCCGCGATAAAGGTGCGGTAGGCGCTCGAGGCAGGCCCCCAACCCATGACCGCCGCCGGTACCAGCGAGGCAACAAACGCGGCCGCCAGTGTGGCGGCGAGAAACCGCCCGTCGCGCCGCCACAGGGGGTAAATCAGAAGATAAAGGGGAAACAGCTTCAATGCTGCCGCGGCACCAAGCCATGCGCCGGCACGAAACGAGCGGCCGTGCAGAATGGCGGTGCTGCAGCCGGCGAGGCAGAGCAGGATAATGGCCGTTGTCTGGCCGCGCCGCAGATCGTCGAGAGCGAACGGCAGGACGATCAACAATGGCAGCAGGCGGAGATTCCACCAGCCCTGTGAGAATCGCGCCTGGGCGGCGCCAGGACCAATCCGAGCCAATGCCGACGCGATCATGTTCACCGAGACGAGAAGGCAGACGACCCCTAGCCAGTACCACAGGGCAAGAGAAACCCCGTAGGGGATGGCGCCCGCGCGTGCTGCGGCGCTCGCGCTTTCGGGCGGATCGGCGAAGGGCACCAGCAAGCTCGCCAACAAAGGCGGGTAGAGATAGTGCCAGCCATGGAAATCCGTCGCCTGGTAGATATCCTCGCCCTCTCCGGCGGCCCAGGCCGCGCGGAGATAGACGCCGAGATCGCCGGTGCGTTCGGTGGGCGCCTCGCCCTGCAGCACACCGCTCTGTATCACCCCGCCCTGCAGGACAACGACGAAATAGCCAAGGAACAGCGCCGCCACGGCCAGGACCGCGAGCCGCGTAGGCCAGTCGACCGGCCTCTCCGGTGAGCGCCAGCGGGCATGCACCGCGGCGAGGCAGGCGAGAATGACGGTAGCGGTGAGCGCGGCCAGCTTCACCCGAAGGTCTTTCCCGCCTCGCCACGGCTTGGGTTGGCCGCCGGCGGCTCTATCATGTGGCGGCTTCCAGCAACCCGCTCGAGTCCAGGACATATTTCTCGCTGGTGCGTCCGCAAACCAGATCGTCGCCCAGTCTTTCACCCGCTTTGCTGATCCAGCCGATCTGTCGGGCGGGATTGCCCGCCATCAAAGCGAATGCCGGAACGTCGCCGGTGACGACCGACCCGGCTCCGACAAAGCAATATTCACCGAGCCGGTAGCCGCAGATGATGGTGGCATTAGCCCCGATGGTAGCACCACGCCCGACAAGCGTGCGGCGGAACTCGCCTTTGCGCGAGATTTCGGCGCGGGGGTTGTTGACGTTGGTGAACACGCAGCTCGGCCCGCAGAAGACGTCGTCGGCGAGTTCGACCCCGTCATAGAGCGACACATTGTTCTGGATCTTGCAGCCTTTGCCGATCCTGACATTCGCGCCAATCATGACGTTCTGCCCGATCGTGCAGTTATCGCCGATCGCGCTGTTAGTCAGGATATGGCTGAAATGCCAGATCCTGGTTCCAGAGCCGATCACGGCACCATCATCGACATAACTGGAGACGTGAATCAGCACGCCCGGAAACCGTGAATCGCTTCGCATCTCGCTCATGAATGCCCGCCTTTGCTGCCCCGAATTCCCGCCAAGTACCGCTCTGCCAGCAAAACGTAACTGAACTTGCCCAAAGCGGCGATGCGCTTGTCCAGCGGACGGGCGGGCGCCGCGAGGGCAGCCGTTAGCGCTGCAACGAGCGCATCCGGATCGTCGGGCTCGCAGCGGCTGCCGGCGAGCCCTTCCAGGCCCGCAAGCGCCTTGGCATCGCAGGCTATCACGCTGCGCGGCGCGAACAGGCAATGGTCGAACAGCTTGTTTGGGCTGATACCGTAATCGTAAAGCGCGTTGCGGTGAACGGCGATGACGGCGCAATCCGACGCGCGAAGCAGCCCATGCGCGATGGGCCTTTCGACCTCGCCAAAGAAATCCAGATTCTCCAGGCTGCCGGCCCCAGCCTGGTAGCGTTCACGGTCGACGCCGCCCCCCGCAAGGATGAAGTGAACCCGCGAATTGGTCTGCGCGAGGCGGTGCGCCGCATCGAGGATGATCTCGACGGCATTAGCTGGGCCCATCGCACCGGCATGGATGACGATTTGTTTGCCTCGGGCCCGGAGATCCGCAATCCGCTGCAGGGTCGAATGCTCGATTGCGGGCGGGTCCGCGGCCTCGCGCATCTCACCTTCCGAAACGCCATTGGGAATCCAGAGAAAGCGGCCGCTGGGCAAGCCCCGGCGCTGCATATGGGGCTCCGCTCCGGCAAGCAGGCTGATCACGCGCTCGGCGTTACGATAGGTCCAGCGTTCCTGCCTGGCGATCAGCAGCACCAACGGATGCCAGCGGGCGGCAACTCCCAGGGCAACGATACTTTCGGGCCAGAGATCACGGACCTCGACCCAGAACTTGGCCCCGAAGCGGCAAGCGATCCGGCGTGCCACCGGCACATGAAACAGATGCGGGATCGATGCGATGATCAGATCGGGCCGGCCGAATTTCCGCACAAGCGCGTCGGCATCGCTGGCGACCTGCCGGCCATAGGCAAAATTGTTGCGCAGCCGGCCAAAACCGTTACCGCGATAGCTCGGGGCCTTGACGTACCAATAGTCGACATCGCCGATCCGTGCCTCCCCCGGCATTTTGGGTTCGCCCTGCATCAGGTGATGGAAGGTGGCGCAAACGACGATCGCGCGATGGCCCATGCGATTCCAGGCCTCG
>DASXQK010000231.1:0-21983 GCA_036493015.1 Dongiaceae bacterium
AGTCTCAATGCCGTCGAGTGAGGTCAGCGCCGGGCGCGGCAATGCGGAAAATCCGGCCGCGTTGAACAGCGTCTTCCAGATCGCCAGCGGCGGGTTGGCCACATCGACGATCTTGATGCGCGGACGCTCGCCAGTAACCCAGGAATCGATCGGCGCGCAAAAGGCGAGGTCGGTATCGCAGAGGACAACGTGTTCGGCGGCACGCAGCGTTTCGCTCTCCAGCTGGCGCAGTTTGTTCAGGAAGGGATGAACGGTGCTGTAGCGGCGCACCACATCGACCTGGATGCCGAGATCGCGCAGCAGGCCGATCTGGCGCTGGGAAGCGCCCTCAACCGCATGAACCACCAGATTGCCGGGCGATTGCCCGCCGCGCTGAAGCAGCGTCAGCGCCCAGAGCAGCGTCTGGTGCTGAAACCGCGCGGGCGTATCCATAACGCAGGAATATTTGATCGGCATGCCGCTCCCCGTTGTCCGCCTGTCTAGCACAGCTCGTTATCCCTTACAGGTTTGTAACATTGGGACCGCAAGGCCTGATGGCGCCGCCGGACGCGCACATGTTAGAGCTAGCGCCATGGCCAAGCGGAGCAGCGGCGTGTTGCGCTGAGATGTGCGGCATCGCGGGATTGTGGGATCGCCGTCGGCAGGCAAGCGCCGAAGCCCTGAACGCGGCCATCGCCCGCATGACGGAAACGCTGCATCACCGCGGGCCCGATGACGGCGGGACCTGGAGCGATGCCGCCGCCGGATTGGCGCTGGGCTTTCGCCGGCTCTCGATCATCGACCTTTCACCGGCCGGTGCGCAGCCCATGGTCTCCGCCTGCGGCCGCTTCGTCATTGTCTATAACGGCGAGATCTACAACACGGACGAACTGAGAGCGGAACTCAGGACCCTCGGCCGCGCTTTTCGCGGCCACTCCGATACCGAGGTCATCCTGGAAGGGATGGCGCATTGGGGCGTTGAAGCAACCACGCGCCGGCTCAACGGCATGTTCGCTATTGCACTGTGGGACCGCGCGGAGCGCCGCCTCTCTCTGATCCGCGACCGGCTGGGCATCAAGCCGCTCTACTGGGCAGAGTTTGGCGGCCAGATCATGTTCGGCTCCGAGCTCAAGGCGCTGCGCTCTCTGGATCACTGGCCCGTCGAGCTCGACCGGGATTGCCTCACCGCCTATCTTCGCCGCCGCTACCTGCCGGGGCCCGGCACGATCTATCGCGGCGTCAACAAGCTTCCGCCCGGCTCAATCCTGAGCGTTTCAAGCAAGGGCGAAGCCGGGATCGAGCTCTATTGGAAGCTGGAAGACGTGGCGCTGGCTGGCCTGGCACGGCGCTTTCCTGGCGATGAGGCGGAATCCGTCGACCAGCTGGATGCGTTGCTTGGCGATGCGGTGCACCGCACCATGGTATCAGACGTCCCACTGGGTGTGTTCCTGTCCGGGGGAATCGATTCCTCCACCGTCGCCGCGCTCATGCAGGCTGGAAGCATGAAGGCGATCCGCAGCTTCAGCATCGGCTTCGGCGAGAAACCTTATGACGAGGCACAGCACGCCGCCGCTGTCGCTCGCCATCTCGGCACGGATCATACCGAGCTTTATGTATCGCCGCAGGATGCCCTCGATCTTATTCCGCACCTGCCGGAGATGTGTGACGAACCGCTGGCCAATGTCGCGGCGATCCCGATGCATCTTCTCTCCCGGTTGACGCGCCGGCACGTCACCGTGGCGCTGTCCGGCGACGGCGGCGATGAGTTGTTCGGTGGCTACGGCCGCTATTTCCAGGCAGCGGATCTGTGGCGCAGGCTACAGCGCTTTCCCCCGAGCCTGCGCCGGCTCGCGCAGGTCGTGATCCATGCCTTGCCGGCGCCCGCATGGACCGGCCTCAGCCAGATGCTGCCTGCTCGATTTCGTCCGCCGCATCTGGGCGACAAGCTCTACATGCTGGATCGGGTTCTGACCGGCAGGCCGGGCGATGTCTATCGCCTGATCACCAGCTATTGGCAGGACCCCGAGGCGCTCGTTCCCGGCGGGCGTGAGGCGCCCGATCTTGCCCGCGATGCGCGCATCGCGGCGCTGTTCCCCGATTTCACCGAGCGCATGCAATTCATCGATACATCCACCATCCTGCGCGACAGCCTGCTGGCCAAGGTCGACCGTGCCTCCATGGCGGTGGGGCTGGAGGTGCGGCCACCCTTGCTCGACCATCGCGTCGTGGCCTTCAGCTGGAGCCTGCCGCCGGCCATGAAAATTAGGGACCGCACGAGCAAATGGGCGTTGCGCCAGGTGCTGCATCGTTATGTGCCGCGCGAACTGGTGGAGCGCCCCAAAATGGGATTCGACGTGCCCATCGGCGCCTGGTTGCGCGGACCCTTGCGCGACTGGGCGGAGAATCTGCTGGATGAAAAGCGCCTGAAGGCCGAGGGCGTATTGAACCCGGAACCCATCCGCCGCTATTGGCAGGAGCATCAGGCGGGCCGGCGCGACCGCGGCAATGCGCTCTGGATCGTGCTCATGTTCCAGGCATGGAAACAGCGCTGGATGCCGTAAGGCGGGGCGTTCGCTCTCGCGATCGTTTCGGCATGCGCCCTCTCTATTATGCGTTATCGGGGCGGCAAGTTCTCTTTGCCTCGCGCCAAAACGCCAATGCACCTCTCCTGCGTTCCACGGCAGGCGAACGCGATTCCGGCGGCCATGTCGTGCCATGCATTGTGCGATTCGCGACCACCGGCAGTCATGGAATCCGCCATGGTGGCGACCTGGAGCGGCAAGGAATCGCCTGGCAGCTGTTGCTGGCAGCCCCCAGATTCCGGCGATGGCGGACATCTCTATGGACGCCCGAGGCCGATGCCGGCGGAGATCAGCATTTACTCAATTCACTTTCCCCCTCAGGCCATCCTCCAACAGGATGGGGCCAGCCGCAACCTCGAGGATCCAGCGGATTATGTCAGCCAACGTTCCTTCCAGGCCTGAAACACCAGAACCACCCACAAGGGGCTTTGCCAGTTTCGCCGGCCCTCGAGATGTTGGCGCCAAAGCCGGCGGATCGGGGCGGGACGGAATATGCCCTCGGCGGACAGACGCTCGTCGCCAAGCAGCGCTTCGGACCAATCGCGCAAGGGCCCGCGAAGCCAACTTCCAAGGGGAACATCGAAGCCCGCTTTGGGCCGGTCGACCAGAGCAGCGGGTACGTATCGATGAAGAAGCCGCTGCAGCAGCCATTTATTGACGCCCGCCTTCTGCTTCATCGCGCAAGGCAGCGACCAGCCAAAGGCGACAAGCTGCTCGTCGAGAAATGGGCTGCGCATCGCAAGGCCGCTCGCCGAGGCGATGCGAGCGATCTTCGGCAGGACACAGCCTGGCATGATGCTTGCCATGCCGAGGTATTCCAGCCGTTGTGCGTTATCGGGAATCAGGTCTTTCAAGTCTGTCGCCCGGAACGCAGGTTCTCTGGCGCCGATCACCACAGCGCCGGGGTCGTGCCAGTAACTGACCGCCATGCGATAAGCGCCCTCCGCATCGGACGTCAGCAGGCGGGCGAGCAGCCGCGCCTTTTCAGCGAAGCTCACGGGCTGGGCTGCGATCGGCAGCTCCACCGGTATGCGCGACCAAGGCAGCATCGGCGTCGCGCCGATCAGCGCCTTCAGCGCGCCGCGCGCCGGCAGGGGCAGCCGGTCGACATAGCGGTTGAACGTGAATGATGAGAGGTAACTATTGTAAACGCCAAAGGGCTCGGCACCGTCGCCCGTGATGGCCGCCTTCACGCTGAGGCCAGCGAGCCTCGCCAACAGGCAAGAAGGAAGCAGGGACGCATCGGCCAACGGCTCGTCGCAGATGCCGGCGAGCGCGGGAACAATGTCGCGGATATCAGTGCCCGACACATAGAGTGAATCATGCGTCGCGCCCAAATGGCGGGCGACCGTGCTCGCATGCGCGGCTTCATCGTAGCCAGCTTCGCGAAAGCCTGCGGCAAAGCTGCGCACGCTGCCGGGCGCGATTGATTGGCCAAGGGCCAGCAGCAGCGATGAATCGATGCCACCGGAAAGGAAAATGCCGGCGGGCGCAACCGCGATGCGCCGGCTCATAGCGCTGCTGAGCAGCCGTTCGAGTTCCGCCATCGCCTCGTCTGCATTGCCGGCAAAGCGGTTGGACTGCCCGGCGATGACAACCTCTTCCAGTGAATAATAGCGGTGCATCGATTGGCTTCCGTCTGCATCGATGGCGATCAGCGTACCCGGCTCCAGCCTTTGGGCGCCGCGATAAATCGTGGACGGGCCAGGGACGTAGCGCCAGCGCATATAAGCGGCCACGGCGTCGCGATCGAGTTCGGCAGAAAAGCCGGGATATGCGCGCAGTGCCTTCAGCTCGGAAGCGAACAGGACGGCGTCCCCCGCTGAATGCCAGTACAGCGGCTGCCGGCCGAAGCGATCGCAAAAGAGATACAGGGCCCGCCGCTCCTTGTCCCACAAGGCGCCGGCCACGCCGCCGTCGAGGCGTTGGAGCATGGCGCAGATGCCCAATGCAGCGGCCGCTTCGACGAGGACGCCTGTCGCCGGAGAATCCGCCACGGGCCGCCCGGAATCGCGCAACTGGCGAGCGACATCGCCGGCGTTGTAAATCTCGCCCTCGCAGGCCAGCACGAACCGGCCGCAGGACGAGACGATGGGCTGCTTTTCCTGCGGTCCGCGGCAGGCAAAGGCGAAGCCGGCCGCTACGTCATGCCATGCGCCACGTGGTGGGCGGCCCAGGGCAGTCATGGAATCCACCATCGCGGCGGCCCGCCATGGCAGGGAATCACCTGGCAGCTGTTGCCGGCGATCCCAGATGCCGGCGATGGCAGACATCTCTACGGGCGCCCGAAACCGATGCCGATCGTGATCAGCATTTGCTCAATTCCACCTTCCCGTTGCGCCATCCTCGTGCGAGACGGCACCGGGCGCAACCTCGGAACGGAGAAGAACACCCGCCCGGCTAGCTTCTCCCAGGCTTCGCCCGACCCTGCTGCTTCAGCCGGATGCGCATGCCCCGTCCTGGCTGGCGGTCGAGTTCGAACGATCCCGATTTCGCCACCAGATCGCTCAGCTTGCCATGGCCATAGGTGCGCGAATCGAAATCGGGGAACAGGTTGTTGATGCGCTTGCCCACCTCACCCAGATTGACCCAGCCATCATCGCCTTCCATCTGGTCGATCACCTTGCGCAGCAGCGGCACGGCGGCGCTGGGGGCCTGTAGCGATTTCTTGGCCGGGGCCTGGTCGTGCCCGGGTGACGCGGCCTCGGGCAGCAGGTTCTCGGTAAAGAAAAAACGCCGGCAGGCCTGGCGGAAGCTCTCCGGCGTCTTCTGTTCCCCGAAGCCATAGACATCGATGCCCTGTTCGCGGATGCGGGCGGCCAGCCGCGTGAAATCGCTGTCGGAGGAAACCAGGCAGAAACCGTCGAACCGTCCGCTATGCATCAGATCCATGGCGTCGATCACGAGCGCGATGTCGGAGGCGTTCTTGCCCGAGGTATAGGCGAAGTTCTGCTGCGGAATGATGGCGTGTTTGGCCAGGATGTCCGACCAGGCCCTGAGCCGCGTGCTGGCGAAGTCGCCATAGATACGCCGCACGCTGGCCTCGCCCAGTTTGGCAATTTCTTCGAACAGCCCGTCGGCGATGCGCGCCGAGGCGTTGTCGGCATCGATAAGGACGGCAAGGCGATAGCGGTCCGGCCGCGATTCGGTTGTCATGGGATTGATGGTATCGGCCCCGCAGGCCAGGCGCCAGCGTGGTGCCGACGAGCAAGCGCCGCACCAGGCGATTGCCGCCACCTTCCCATCCTGAGACAGTGCGGCAGCAAACGATGGCTGAACCCCTATCACCCGACTCCCTACCCCCCGCCAGCGGCAGCCAACCGGCCCGGCCGGAAAAGCGGCTGCGTATTCTGCTGGTCAGCGATTATCTGCCCCAAGATGTGGATACCGCCGTGCACGGCGCCTTCCAGCGCCTGCGCCGGCATATTGAATCGCTGCAGCAACGGGGAGAGGTCGACGTCGTTTTTCTCTGGCCGTGGCATCCCGACGCCTGGAACGATTCCGCCGGGGCCAATCTCGTGGCCCTTCGCCGTCTCTGGAATCTGACGGGCCGCTGCGAACTGGTTTTTTCCCACTTCACCTGCCAGCTCGGCCAGCTGCGTATCCTGGTGCCGGCATGGCTCGGCGGCTGGTTGCCCGCGCTGGCGGGCCGGCGCAACGCCGTCACCATGCGCAAGATCGCCGCTATCGTCGCTGAGACATCGCCCGACCTGATCTTTGCCCATCGCATGGGTGCGATCCTGCCGGTGCTGCGCGCCGAGGCGGGCAAGCGCGCGATCGTGATCGATCTCGACGATGTCGAGCATGTGCGGCTGCGCCGCCAGGCGGCGCGCACGAAATCCGGGCTGGCACGCCTGCAGCTTTGGCTCGCTGCCTGGTTCACGCAAAGGCTGGAGGCCGAAGCACTGCACAAGGCCAACACGGCCCTGGTCTGTTCCGAAGCCGATGCGCGCTTCCTTCGCCCCGTGGCGAGAGCGGGCCGCATCGCGTTGTTGCCCAACGCCGCGGCGGAACACGAACCGCTGCCACCCGCAGTATCGCCGACGGCGCTGTTCGTGGGCATGGTGCGCTATTGGCCCAATGCGGAGGGGCTGACCTGGCTGGTGCGAGATGTGTGGCCCAGCGTGCGGCGCGCCCTGCCGCAAGCACGCTTGATCCTGGCGGGGCTCGGCAGCGACGAACTGGGGCTTGGCGACAACGCGATGGGCGTTGAAGCCGTAGGGTTTGCCGCCGATCTGCAGCCGCTCTATGCCGGGGCGCGGATTGCGCTCTGCCCGCTTCACATCGCCAGCGGCACACGCATCAAGATCATCGAGGCCGCGATGTTTGGCCGCGCCGCGATTTCCACCAGCATCGGCGCCGAGGGCCTTGCCTTCGCGCCCGGCCGCGAGATCGCCCTCGCCGACGATGCGCCGGCCTTTGCCCAGGTCTGTATCGACCTGCTGGGCGATCAGGAACGCTCAATCCGCATGGGCATGGCCGCCCGTGAAACTGCCCGGCGGCTTTATTCGCCGGCGGCGACAGCCCGGCAACTTGCCGCAATTTGCGCCGAGGCTCTCGCCGGATAACGCCTATTTCGCCGGCCGGTATTCTTGGAAGCGCCAGCCGATGATACGGCCGGCGCGGCCGGCCCAGCCGGCGGCAATGACCGCACGCTGGAATGAATATTCGCGCCGCGTGAGCCAGGTGGATGCGGCAAAGCACGCATTGCCCAGGAATCGAATTGCCGAACCAGCCGCGAACCCCAGCTGGCGCCAGACTGGTTTATCATGCCAGTCGATCTCGACGCCCGTTCCACCATGGCGATAAGCGCGCCCCAGCAGATCGCGCAGTCTGGTTCGCTGAGCCGAACGGTATTCGCGAGTCACGGCGCTACAGGCTGCCACGACGCGCCCACCCTGAGCGATGATTCGGGCGAACAGGTGGCTATCTTCTCCGCCGATGAAATTCAGTTCCGGATCGAACGGGAGCTTCGGATCGGGCAGGGCCGAGCGCCTGATGCAGGCATTGCCGATCAGCGTCTGGCTCCAGGCAAGCGCCTGACCGTCCTCGAACACCGGTACGCGAAACAGCACGCAAGTTCGCCGATGCAGCGGCACATCCTCGGCGAAGACGAAGGTGCGAATGCCTACGGCGGCGGCAATTCCAGGATCGGCCATTTTCTCGCAGAGCGCGGCAAGCCAGTCCGGCTCCGCCCATTCATCATCGTCGATGAAGGCCAGCAGCGGGGCACGGCTGAGTGCCACGCAGGAATTGCGCGCGCTGGAGACGCCGGGTCGGGCTTCGGTGGCATAGCTGATGACAAGCCGGTCGGCATAGCGCCTGACCACCGCCTCGGCCGAGCGGCCGGGATCGTTATCCACCACCAGCACATCGAAGGGTGGCGCGCCCCGCTGGCCGATCAGGGAAGAAAGCAGCCGCTCGAGACCCGTCGGCCGGCCGCGGGTCGAGATACAGACGGTAACGCCGATCGGCACCCCGATCGACCCGACTATCGGCCCCTTGGCCGGAACAGATTGACGCTCACCCGCCATGCAGAAAATTCAACAGCAAGCGAATTCCCCCCAAAATCGTTCCGCCGAGGCCCACCCAAAAAGGCCTTGGCAGTCCGGCCGCCGGCATTCCTGTCCGCTTACCCCGCCGGCCCTAGCACCGGATTAATAACCCGGCCCGGTAAAACCCGGCACCGCAAACCGCAGGCAAGCGATCAAGCCAAGATACCGTATAATTTGCCCAGGTTAATTCCCCTAGGGCGATTCGGAAGGCCGATCGCCGTATTCCGCAGTTGTCCGACCAATTAACCAGGCCGGACGGCCATCCGGCAGGTTCCATGCTCTTCAGCATCATCGTACCCGTTCACAACCGGGAGAAGCAGATCGGCCGCTGTGTCGCCAGCGTCACCGGCCAGCAATTCACCGATTGGGAGCTGATCCTGGTCGATGACCGCTCGAGCGATGGCTCGCTTGCCAAGATGCGCGCCATGATGAGTCCCACTTTAGGGCCGAAGCTGAAGGTCCTTGCCCGCGACAAGCGGGGCGGCACCGGCGAAGCACGCAACACGGGCGTGGCCACGGCGCAAGGCGAATGGATCGTCTTCCTGGACAGCGACGATGAACTTGTGCCGGGTGCACTGCCCATTCTTGCCGAGCATGCCATCACGGCGCCGGACGATATCGAAGGGTTGTGGTTTCGCTGCCGCATGGATGACGGTCAGATCATTCCGGCAAAATTGACCGAGGCGCAGGAGTGGGACTACGCCGGATTTATCGATTTCTGGAACCGCACGGCGCGCGAATGGCGCGACATGCTCTATTGCAACCGGCGCCGCAGCTTTGTGGTCTTGCTGCAGCCGGAAGGCCGAATGGACGACACCAAATACCTGCTCGATTTCGCCAAACGTTTTCGCATTCGAGCAAATCCGGCGGTGATGCGGCTCTATCACCAGGACGCCGGCAATCAGCTCGTGCGTATTACCCGCCGGCTCGACCCGCGGCGCGACCAGGATTTCATCACCGACCGGGCCAATGAGTATCGCAGCCTGCTGGCCGAGCACGGCGCGGCCGTCCGGGCCCGCGCGCCGGCGCTTTACGGCGAATATCTGGAATCGGCAGCGACCACGGCAACCATGGCCAACCGCCGCCGGGAAGCCATCGGCCATGCGCTGGCGGCATTCAGGCTTCGGCCGCTGCGCTTACGCAACTGGATCGTTTTCGTGGCCGCCTTCGTCGGGCCGGCGGCGGTGATCCTGCGGCGCTGGATGGCGCCGCATTGATCTATTTCTTCTTCGCCGGCGGGGTTTTCTTCACTGGCTTCTTGGTGCTGCGTTCCTTGCGGGCGGCATAGCGCGCATCGCGCCGTGCCTTTTGCTCGAGTTCCAGCGCAGCGGCGCGGGCGGCCGCGTCGGCCGCAGCCTGTTCGCGAGCCTTCTGTTCGGCGAGCGCCGCCGCTTCACGGGCGGCTTTCTCCGCCACCTCGGCAGCCTTGCGCGCAGCCCTGCGTTCGGCGGTCCGCTTTTCGCGCGCCTCTCTCGTCGCCAGGCGAGCGGCATCGCGCTCGGCCAGCGTCGGATCGTTCACGACCAGATTGGCGCGGAATTTCTCGAGATGAGCCTGCCTCGCCTTGGCGGCGGCGTTCAGGCGTTCGGCAAAATCGGTATCTTTTGGCTTGGACATCTGACTCCAGCGGATCGCAGCTTGTTACGAAGGGCCCTTGGGTACACGCAAATCCGCCGCCAGGCCAACGGGAAAATCATGGCCAGCGACCCGGCTTCCTTTGCCCCGGCCCGGATGATACAAACCTGCGCCCGCCCGGCGGCCCCCACCTCGGCACGAGACTTTGGCGCGGGGGCTATCGGGGAGGCCGGGCCGGCGGGGGCCAGGCCCACGGGGGCGAGGCGGGGGGGAAATCGGCTTCGCCCGCCCCTGCCGTTCATTCAGAGGTTATCCAGTGAACAGGAAATCGAGAATTCTGGTTACCGGCGCGGGCGGATTCATCGGCCATCACCTGGTGCGCCGGCTGAAGGCCGAAGGGCATTGGGTGCGTGGCGCCGATATCAAGGAAACCGAGTTCGAGGCGTCGCCGGCAGACGAGTTCCAGGTATCCGATCTCAGGCTCTGGGAGAAGTGCCAGGCCGCCACCAAGGACATCGATGCGGTTTATAACCTGGCGGCCGATATGGGCGGCATCGGCTATATCACCGCCGGCCACGCCGACATCTCGCGCAACAACACGCTGATCAATACCCATATGCTGGAAGCAAGCCGCCAGAACGGTGTGCAGCGCTTCCTGTTCTCCTCCTCGGCCTGCGTCTATCCGCAATACAAGCAGCGCGACCCAGAAGTGACGCCGCTGAAGGAAGAGGACGCCATGCCGGCTGATCCGGAACCCGGTTATGGCTGGGAAAAGCTCTATGCCGAGGAGCTTTGCCGCTACTACCGCAAGGATTACGGCTTCCAGACGCGCATCGTGCGCTTCCACAATGTCTATGGCCCGCTGGGAACCTATGACGGCGGCAAGGAAAAGGCGCCGGCCGCCGTGTCGCGCAAGGTGGCACTGGCTAAAGACGGCGGCGAGATCGAGGTCTGGGGCGACGGCAAGCAGACCCGGTCCTTCATGCATGTGGATGATTGCCTGGAAGGCATGCTGCGCCTGATGGCGAGCGATTTCGGCGACGCCCTCAATCTCGGCACCGACCGCCTGGTCACGGTGGACGAACTTATCGACATCGTCAGCACAATCGCCGGCAAGAAACTGGTGAAGCGCCACGATCTCTCGAAGCCCCAGGGCGTGCGCGGCCGCAACAGCGACAATACCCTGCTGAACAAGGTGCTGGGCTGGCAACCAGCCATCACGCTTGAGCAGGGGTTGGCCTCCACATATCGCTGGATCGAAGGTCAGTTGCACAAGGCCGGCCGCATTCCCGCAGCATCTGCGGGAGCGCGCTGAATCAATGAAGGCAACGGTCATCGGCCTGGGCAAGCTGGGTTCGCCCATGGCGGCTTGCCTGGCCGCCCGCGGGCTGCAGGTGATCGGCGTCGACGCCGATCCGCGCAAGGTCGAGGCGATCAACCAGGGCAAGCCCCCGGTGCTGGAGCCGGGCCTGGCGGAGATGCTGGCACAAAGCCAAGGCCGGCTGACCGCGGTCAGCGGTATCGAAGAAGCGGTGCGTGACAGCGAAGCCAGTTTCATCGTCGTGGCCACACCCAGCGAGCCGGCCGGCGGATTTTCGCTGCGCTATGTTGAACCGGTCTGCCAGGCGATCGGCCGCGCGCTGGCGAAGCGCAAGGACTATCACCTGGTCACGCTCACCAGCACCGTGATGCCCGGCGCCACCGGCAACCAGCTGCGGGCGATCCTGGAAAAGGCCAGCGGCAAGCGCTGCGGCGCCGATTTCGGCCTCTGCTACAGCCCGGAATTCATCGCGCTCGGCAGCGTCATCCGCGACTTCCTCAATCCCGATATGGTTTTGATCGGCGAAAGCGATTCGCGCGCCGGCGATCTGCTCGAATCGATCTATCGCCAGGTCTGCGAGAACAAGCCCGCTGCCGCCCGCATGTCCTTCGTCAATGCCGAGATCACCAAGCTCGCGGTCAATTCCTACATCACCACCAAGATCAGCTTCGCCAATATGCTGGCGCGCATCAGCGAACGCTCGCCGGGCGCCAATGTCGATGTGATCACCGCCGCGCTCGGCCTCGACAGCCGCATCGGTCCTAAATATCTGAAGGGTGCCGTGAGCTATGGGGGCCCCTGTTTTCCCCGCGACAATCTCGCCATGGGCGAACTCGCGCGCCGGTTGGGTGTCTCCGAGGAATTGCCGCGCACCGTCGATCGCTTCAACCGTTCGCAGATCGCCTGGCTTACCGAACAAGTGTCAGCGCGCAGCGGCGGCCGGATCGCGATCCTGGGCCTTTCCTACAAGCCGGGCACCGATGTGGTGGAGGAAGCCGCGGGCTTCCTGCTGGCCGAAGCGCTGGCCAAGCGCGGGCTTCCGGTCAGCGCGTACGATCCCGGATATGTGGCCGGCTCGTCAGCTGGGTCGGAGGGCGGGCTGCCGGCGGGCGTAACACGCGCGCGCAGTGCCGAAGCCTGCATCGATGATGCCGATCTTGTCGTGCTGGCCACGCCGTGGCCGGAATTCGCCAGGATGCCGGCTGAACGCTGGGCGCGGCCAACCTCGCCGCGAATCGTCATCGATTGCTGGCGCGTGCTCGGGTCGCTGCGCGACGTTCCCGGCATCGCCTATCTGGCGCTGGGACTCGGCGAGGGATTCGCGTGAACCCTGTGGGCGGCTCGCCGGCGCTCACCATCTTCGCCACACCCAAGGCGTTTCGCGGACATTTCGACATCATCCAGCGCAACGCGATCACCAGCTGGATCAAGCTGGGGGTCAGTGTGATCCTGATGGGCGACGATGCCGGCGGGCCTGAGGTCGCCCGCGAGTTCGGCATCCGTCATATCGGCGGAATAGCGAGTTTTTCCAGCGGGGCGCCGCGTCTCGACGAGCTGTTCAGCAAGGCGGAGAACGAGGTCACCAGCGGCCTGCTCTGCTATGTGAACGCCGATATCATGATGACGGATGATATTCTGCGTGCGGCCGGACGCGTAGCGGCCACCTCGCCCATGATGATGATCGGGCGGCGCTGGGATGTGAACATCACCGAGGCCTGGGACTTCAGCGGCGATTGGCAGGCGCGGCTCAGACAATTCGCCTATGGCACCGGCAAGGATTGCGGTGCCGGGGCCATCGATTATTTCCTGTTCAGCCGCGGGCTGGGACGCAACCTGCTGCCGCTGGCACTGGGCCGTACCCGCTGGGACCACTATCTGGTCAGCAATGCCTATCGCCGCGGCGCTACAGTGTATGATGCAACCGATGCCGTCCTCGCGGTGCATCAGAACCATGATTATTCCCACCATCCGGGCGGCACCAGAGGCGTGTGGGGCGGCGAAGAAGCCGAACACAATCGCCGGCAGATCGGCCGCTCATGGCGCATGATGACCTTGGACGATGTCCGCTTGCGGCTGACAACGACAGGCGTCGAGCGCAATTACGGCCATATCTGGCGCGATGTTTCCTTCAGCTGGCGCCATCCAAGCAGCTTCGCCCAGTCGATCGTCCGCTCGATCAGAGGCCGCTAGCGCAGTAGCCTCAGCGAAGGCGGGTGCCGCTCTGCTGGTCGAAGAGATAGCAGCGGCCGGGCGCCGCCTGCACGCCGACGGCAGCACCGATCTCGCCGCTGAAGGTCTTCTCCGCCTTGATCACGATCGCCGTGCCGGCAAGCTGGCAGGTCACCAGCACATGATCGCCGATCAGCTCGATGGAATAGATCGTGCCGGCCAGGCAATCGGGCGCGCTTGCGGCCGCCACCCGGCAATCTTCGGGCCGGAGCCCCAGCAGCACGTTCTCGCGGCTCTCGCGCGAGGCTACCGGCAACGATCCGCCCGCAGCCTTGAAGCGGCCCTCGGCCAGGCCGCCCGGCACAAAATTCATCGGCGGCGAGCCGACGAAACCGGCGACGAAGATGTTGGCCGGGTCGTCATAGATGCGATGGGGGGTATCGATCTGCTGCAGCCGGCCCTGGTTCAGCACGGCGACGCGATGGCCCAGCGTCATCGCCTCGATCTGATCATGGGTGACGTAGATCGTGGCGATGCCGAGCTGGTGATGCATGTGCTTGAGCTCGGCGCGCATATGGCCGCGCAGCTTGGCGTCCAGGTTCGACAGCGGCTCATCCATCAGGAATGCCGCCGGCCGGCGCACACTGGCGCGGGCCAGCGCCACGCGCTGGCGCTGGCCGCCGGATAGCTGACGGGGAAAGCGGCCCAACAGGGCATCGAGCTGCACTTGCGCTGCGACATCGCGCACCTGCTTGTCGATCTCCGCCCTGGGGAGTTTCCGGATCTTCAACGGATAGGCGATGTTTTCCGCCACGCTCATATGTGGATAGAGCGCGTAGCTCTGGAAGACCATGGCGATATCGCGGTTCTTGGGCGCGACATCGGTCACATCGCGCCCATCGATGCTGATGCTGCCCGAGGTCACGCTCTCCAACCCCGCGATCATGCGCAATGCCGTGGTCTTGCCGCAGCCCGAAGGCCCCAGCAACACCATGAACTCCCCCGGTGTCACGCTGAGCGAGAGTTCGTGCAGCACCGTCAAAGGCCCGAAGGCCTTGGAGATGCGATCGAGTTCGACGGTCATGGCGCCCTAACCCTTGACCGCGCCAAGCAGCAGCCCCTTGGCGATGTATTTCTGCAGGGTGATGGTGATGACCAGGACGGGAGCGATCATGATGATGATCAGCACCGACATGTACCACCATTGCGGACCGCGGGTGGCGTTCTGGGCTGCGACCAGCAGGGGAATCGTCTGGGCCTTGGCGGTCGAGAGGAACAACGCCAGCAAATATTCGTTCCAGGCCAGGATCAGCACCAGCAGGCCGGTTGCGATCAGGCCGGGCTTGGCCAGCGGCAGGACGATGCCGATGAAGATGCGAAAACGCGAGGCACCGTCGAGCTGGGCACTCTCCTCCAGATCCTTCGGCACGGCGACAAAGAAGTCGTACATCAGCCAGACAACGATGGGCAGGTTGACCGTGGCGTATGTGGCGATCAGCGCCGCATGGGTATCCAGCATATGGAGTTTCTGGAACATGACGTAGACGGGAATGGCCGCCACCACCGGCGGAAGGATGCGCTGCGAGATGATCCAGAACAGGATATCGCCATTGC
Source organism: Dongiaceae bacterium (assembly GCA_036493015.1). GTDB lineage: Bacteria > Pseudomonadota > Alphaproteobacteria > Dongiales > Dongiaceae > DASXQK01. The sequence continues at coordinate 14,796 of DASXQK010000231.1, forward strand.
CAAGCCGCCGGCGGAATCGGGAACCCAGGGCGCGCAACAGGAAGAAGAAAAGGACGAAAGCCACCAATGTTGCGATGCGCCAGTCGATGCCGGCGAGCGCCACGGCCAGCACGACGCCGGCCAGCAGCAGGATAAACGTCACGACGGAGCCGAGGCTGGGCCGGTACTGGATCCGGCTGAGGGCATATGCTGCCATGCTGCCGATGATGAGGGCCAGCAGGGTGCTGAGCGGAGCGACGATGACGGAATTCATGTAGGGCCGGAAGGTATCGTTGCCCAGATCGACGAAGATGTAGCGCCAGGCATGAAGCGAGGGCTGGTAGTCGATGAAGGGCAGATATTTGGGCGGATAGGCGACGTCGATAGGCAGCTTGAACGAAGTGATCGCCACCCAATAGAGCGGGAACAGGACCACCGTGCTCCACAACGCCAGCAGGCCATAGACGGCAATTTTGGAGGCCGGCGCCAGTTCGCCGTAGCGGCGCGGCTCGAACAGGCTGGTGCGCCGAACCGCCTTGCTCACGCGCGTGCACTCCGCAGCGGCTGCATGATGAAATTGAAAAAGGACGAGCAGAACACGGTGGACACGAACAGCAGCATATAGGCGACCGCCGCCGAACCACCGAGGTCGAGGGTGCGCCAGTTGATGAAGGAATGCAGGGTCAGGGATTCAGTGGCGATGCCCGGCCCGCCATTGGTCAGCACATTGGGCAGGTCGATGATCTTGAAGGCCTCGATGACACGGATCAGCACCACGGTCGCCGCCACCGGCGCGATCTCCGGCCAGGTTACGCCGCGGAAGATCTGCCAATAGCTTGCGCCATCGAGGGAAGCCGCCTCCACCTGATCCTGCGACTGGCCCTCGAGTGCCGCCAGCATGACGATGAAGATGAAGGGGATCCATTGCCAGGAATCCCCGACCATCACCACCAGCCGCGCCGACCAGGCCTGCGAAGCCCAGGAGAGATCGCCCAGACCGAACAGGCGCCAGAGCGGCGCCAGCGGACCTTGGGTCATGTCCGCCAGCATGCGAAACATGTAGGCGATGCCCACCGGAGTCACCATGAGCGGCAAGAAGAACACGACGCGAAAGAACCCGCGCCCCGCGATGCGTTGCGAACAGAGCATCGCCAGGGCCAATCCGCAGACGAATTGGGCGCTGACGCCAAGAATGACGTAGAGCAGCGTCACCGAGAGAGAGCCCAGCTGGCCGCCGGCGGCGAGCGTTGCCGCCAGCAGCAAAGCGAGTGCCAGGATCAGCGTCATCAGGATGGCGCGCCCGATCAGCCCCGCAATCCCGGCCGGTCCGCCGCGCAGATAGCGCACCAGGCTCGCCCCCAGCAACCCCGCCAGCAGCGCCAGCAGCAGCCAGCCGAGCCAGGGGATCGGCGCGAAGACACCCAGGAAGTGATACTGCTCGGTGCCGAACAGCAGCTTGGCGAAATTGGCGAATCCCACAAAATGCAACTGATAGCCGCCGATGCCGAGTTGAAAGCGCGACAGCGCAAGATATGCCGAAATCAGCAAGGGAAAGATCGAGAAGGCAAGGATCATCAGCACGCTCGGCAGGATGAACAGCCGGTCGCTCTGCCGGTCCAGCCATAGCGACAGCATCCGCTTCATGCCGCGATCCCGATAGGCCACTGGATGGCCATCATGATCCAGCCTCCCGGCCCATAACAAGATGCCGCCGATGTCTGCGAATGAGACACCGGCGGCACATTTATTTGGCGGGCTATTGGCCCAGCGTCGATTTGTAGACGGCGAGCTGCTTGTCGCGACCTAGCTCATCCGTAATGCCGTTCCAGCCATCGGTGATGGCCTTCATGGTTCCGGCAATGTCGAGTTCACCGGCCAGCATGCGGGCGACTGACGTATCCAGCACCACCTGTTCATAGCGCTGGTTCTGCGGCACGCGCAGGTCGAGCACCATGTTCGGGCTGTTCAGGCTGTCCTGGATGGCGCCCAGATAATTCTTGGCCGCCTTCTCGCTCATCCCCGATTTGATCCAGAGGTCGAGATTGTTGAACTGCGAGGCGCGGTAGGGGTTAAAGCCGGTCTTGCCGATGGTGACATCGACATTGGATTGGGCCGGCTGGCTCATATAGCTGAGGAAGGCGTAGGCGGCCGCCTTCACCTTGTCGTCGGCCTTGGCATTGATGCCGCCCGACCAGCCGCCGAAGGCGGCAAACGGCGCATGGTTCACCCCGTCGATGGCGTAGGGGCATTTGTCCTTGTCGCAATCCACCAGCTTGCCGCTGGCCCAGTCGAGCACACGCTTGCTGCCCGGCATGATGACGGCACCGACCTTGTCCTGCACCGTGGATTGGCTGGGATCGACGGCAAGCGGGCCGATATCGCCCCAATCCAGGGTCAGGGCACACTGGCCGGAGGTGAACAGCTTGCGGGTATCGCCGACATCGAGATTGATCTCGTCCGGCGGCGCATACTTGGTGCTTTCCTGATAGATGCGCAGCGCCTCGGCGAAGGCTTCGTTGTTGGTCAAGGGCTGCATGTCCTTGGTATCGAAGAAGGTGCCCTGCTTGGTGCCCTGCGACTGGATATAGCCTCCGGCAATGGACAGGATCGCCCAATAGGCTTGGGCATTGCGTTTCTTGGAGATGCAGGAGCCGTAGTCGGGTTTGCCGTCGCCGTTCAAATCCTGGCCCTGGGCCGCCTTGGCGATATCGAGATATTCATCCCAGGTCTTGGGCGGCTGCTTGCCCAGCTTGGCCAGCACGTCGATGCGGTAATAGACCATCTGGAAATCGCCATCGAGGGCGATGAGATAAGTTTTGCCGTTATACTTCTGCGAAAAGTCGCGGAAGAACGGACCGACATCGTCCTCAGCCAGCGCCTTGTCGCCCGCGACGCGGCCGGTGATGTCCTCGAGATAGCCGCCCGCGACATAATCCGACATCCATTGGGGAGCGAATACCGCCGCATCGACGCTGTTCGTGCCCGCCGCCCAATCGGTCAGCAGCTTCTGATAGAGATCGGAGAACGGCACGGTGATGATGTTGATCTTGGCGCCGGTCAGTTTCTCGAAATCGGGCGCGCGGCGCTGAAGCGGCTCGGCGATCTGCGGCCCGGTGAAGGTCATCAGGTTGACCGTGACGCCGGAGAATTCGCCGGCGGCGGCGGGCCTCGGCGCCGTCCAGGCGAGGGCCGTCGCGATGCCAACCATGACGGCAAAAAGCCTGCTTGTGGTCGATTTCATCCTGTCCTCCCTGTTGCTTGCCGCGGCCTGGGCAATCGCCGCCGGCGTTCTTCTGTCTCCACGCCTCGGGCGCCGGCAAATACGCCTTGCGCCAAGACGATATGTATCTGATATACTAGTATTCGCGATTGCGGCGTCAATCGAATTAAGCGGCAGTTTTGCCTGCAGGCAGCCATGTCGGACCTCACGTCACCTCCCCCGCGATTTCCAGCGGGCCTTGCGCCGGCAAGTCCCGCGAAGCGACAATCGCCGGCCATGAAGCAAACCAAGCCACCGCTGCCAGCCGATGCGCGGATCGACCGCTCCTCGCTCATCCCCGAACAGGCCTATCGCATCCTGCGCCACGCAATCATCACCCTGAAAATGCCACCGGGCGCGGTCATCGTGGAAAAGCAGATCACCGACCATCTCGGCATTTCCCGCACGCCGGTGCGCGATGCCATCCGCCAGCTCGCCGATGAGCGGCTGGTGAACATCCGCCCGCAATCGGGCACCTATGTGGCACTAATCGATCGCCACCAGCTCGAGGAAGGCCGGTTGATCCGGCGGGCGCTGGAGGTAGAGGGGCTGAAGCTGGCGCTGGAACGGGTCGACGATGCGGCGATCGAGCGGCTGCGCGACCTGCTGGTGCTGCAGGAGCGTGCCGCCTCCAAGGCACGTCACGAGGATTTCATCGCCTATGACGACCAGTTCCACCAGACCATCAGCGAGATGAGCGGCTATTCGCGCCTGTGGCGAATCATCAACCGCTCAAAGGCCCAGCTCGACCGGGTGCGCTATCTGAGTTCGCCTTTGCCCCATCAGGAGGAAAAGGCGATTGCCCAGCACACGGCTATCGTCGAAGCGATGGCCAAGCGCAATCTCGACAAGACGGTCAAGGCGATGACCCACCATCTCGACGACGCCTATGAACGGATTTCGTTCCTGCTAAAGCAGCATGCCGAGATGTTCAACTAGCCCTACCTTGCCGCCACCGCCCAGGCGGCACCCCCGGGGAATTCGAACCGATCCAGGCTCGCCGGCTTCATGGTGATGCTGTAGCCCGGCTGAGTTGGCGGCATGTAATGGCCCGCGCGCATCACCACCGGCTCGACGAAATGCTCATGCAGGTGATCGACATATTCCAGCACCCGCGAATCGAGGCTGGCGGAAACGCAGATGTAATCGATCATGGCGAGATGCTGGACGTATTCGCACAGGCCGACCCCGCCGGCATGGGGGCAGACCGGAACGCCGAACTTCTTCGCCATGAGCAGAACGCCGAGGATTTCATTCACGCCGCCCAGCCGGCAGGAATCGATCTGGCAGAAATCGATCGCCTGAAGCTGGAAGAGCTGTTTGAAGATGACCCGGTTCTGGCACATCTCGCCGGTGGCCACACCGATGCCCAACGGCTTGACCGCCTTGCGGATGGCGGCATGGCCAACGGCGTCGTCGGCACTGGTGGGTTCCTCGATCCATAGCGGCTTGTAGGGTGCGAGCTGCTTTATCCAGTCGATGGCCTGGCCCACATCCCAGACCTGGTTGGCATCGATCATCAGGAAGCGATCGGGGCCGATCTCCTCGCGCACGATGGCGCAGCGGCGTTTGTCATCGGCCAGATCGCGGCCGACCTTGATCTTGATGTAGCTGTGGCCTTCGGCAATCGCCTCGCGGCAGAGCCGGCGCACCTTGTCGTCGGGATAGCCCAGCCACCCGGCCGAGGTCGTATAGGCGGGAAAGCCCCTGGCTTCGAGCGCCGCGATCCGTTTCGCTTTGCCCGGCGCATTGGAGCGCAGAATCGCCAGCGCTTCGTCCCGGGTCAGCGCATCGCTCAGATAGCGGAAATCGATCAGGCTCACGAACTGTTCGGGCGTCATATCGGTGACCAAACGCCAGACCGGCTTCTTCGCCATCTTGCCCCAGAGATCCCAGACGGCATTGACGATGGCTGCTGTCGCCAGGTGGATCACGCCCTTTTCCGGCCCCACCCAGCGCAGCTGGCTGGCCTGGGTGATGTCGCGCCAGAACCCGGCCATGTCGTTGGTGATGTCGGTCATCGAACGGCCGGTCACCAGCGGCGCCAGCGCGTCTACCGCCGCCACGCAGAGCTGATTGCCCCTGCCGAGGGTGAAGGTCAGGCCGTGGCCCTCGATGCCGCCATCGGTCTTGAGCGTCACATAGGCTGCGGAATAGTCGGGATCGGGATTCATCGCGTCGGACCCATCGGCCTGGCGCGAGGTGGGAAAGCGGATATCGCGGGCGCTGCAACTGACGATCTTCACGCAAGGCTCCGGGCGTCGGACCCATCGGCCTGGCGCGAGGCGGGATAGCGGATATCGGGCGCTGCAATTGACGATTTTCAAGGCGCGGCTCCGGCTGGCCGTCGCCCCGGCAATCGGCGCGTCCGGCAACTCAGATACTAATATACTAGTTGGAGCGGGGCAAAGACGAATCGCCCCTGCCGCAGTTAACGCGGCTTATTGCCTGGCCGGATGACGCCCTTGGTGATGATCAGATTGCCGTAGAGCCGCGTCTCGCCCGTCGCCACCACGGCGTAACAAGCCTTCACCCGCTCATAGAACGCATGGCGCTCGATTGTGGCGAGCGGCAGGGCCTTGCCGGCGGCGTGGTCGACCAGTTTCTGGAATTCGCGGCAGACCGGGGGCACTGCCTTGGGATCGCCCACCACCTGCATGCGGCTGGCCGGATATTCAATGAAATCGTCGAGAGGCAGCAATGTCAGAATCGCTTCCACGGCGCGAAGCGCATCGACACCCTCGAGGCGGATCAGCCGCTTCGCCATGGTCGTCGCGGGGAAGTTGGCGTCGACAACCGCGATCTCATCGCCATGACCCATGGCACGCAACGCATGCAGCAGGTCAGCATTCAGCAGCGGATCGATGCCCTTCAACATCTTTTAAGCGCTCCAGCCGCCGTCGATGATCTGGGCCGTGCCGGTGGTGAAGGAGGCTTCGTCCGATGCGAGATAGACGGCGAGATGCGCCACTTCTTCCGGCTTGCCCAGCCGGCCGATGGGTTGGCGCGCGATGAAGGCCTTGCGCACCGCTTCGGGATCGCCGCCCAACGCCTTGATGCGCCCATCCAGGGAGGGACTCTCCACCGTGCCCGGGCAGATGCAATTGCAGCGAAGGCCGCGCGCGATGTAGTCGGCGGCGACGGATTTGGTAAGGCCGATGACCGCCGCCTTGCTGGCGCTGTAGACAAAGCGGTTCGGCACCGCTTTCAGGCTGGAGGCGACCGAGGCCATGTTGATGATCGAGCCGCCACCCTTCTCCAGCATCGCCGGCAGGAAGGCGCGGATGGTGCGGTACATGGATTTGACGTTCAGGTTGAAGGAGAAGTCCCAATCCTTCTCCTCGCAATCCAGGATCGAGCCGTGATGGACGAAACCGGCGCAATTGAACAGCACGTCGACCGCGCCCAGCTCTTTCGCCAGCGCCTTGACCGCCGCATCGTCGGTGACGTCGAGCCGGCGCGTCGCAGCGCCCGTCAAACCCGACAACAACTTGTCGTTGATGTCGGTTGCCGTCACGATCGCGCCCTCGCGGATGAAGGCCTCCGCCACGGCGCGGCCGATCCCTTGTCCCGCGGCCGTCAGAACGGCCTTTTTCCCTTTCAATCGATTCACGCCGGCGGCTCCCTTGATGACATCGGTAGGTTCATAGCCCATAGAATTTCGTCGCGGTGCCGCCCAGAATGGCGTTCTGCTCACCTTCGTTCAAGCGCGCGAGATATTTCTCGGCCGCCTCGATCCACCGGTCATAGCCGCCGGCCAATTCCACCACCGGCCAGTCGCTGCCCCACATCAGCCGATCGGGTCCGAAAGCTTCGATCAGCAGATCGACATAGGGCTTCAGATCGCGCTGATGCCAGTTTCGTTTTGCCTCAGTCGCAAGACCCGAGAGCTTGCAATAGACGCGCTGATCCTTCGCGATCTCGCGCATCGAGATCGCCCAATCGTCGTA
>DASXQK010000232.1:0-4341 GCA_036493015.1 Dongiaceae bacterium
GTTGCTTCGGCTTCCGTGCTTTGCCGCATGGCGGCCGCGTTGGCCTGAGCCGGGTCGGCGGCGTCACCCAGAATTACCGCCACGACGGCACCGGCGCGAAAGCGCACGCGCTGTCCATTGGCGACGGTGAGTTCGACGACCTCCTGCGGGTTGCGTGAAAGCAACTCCCCCGATATCAGCGCCTGGGCAACAGGATCGGCATTGTCCGGCTCGATTTCGAGCGTGAACCCGCCCTGCAGGACAACGGTGGCCGGTGAGGTCATGGCGATATCATCTGCCTGTTCACGCGGGCCCATCAAGAGTCAGGCAGTGAGAGACGGCCGCTTTGCGCAGAGAAAAAAGAGCGACTCTAATCAACCGGATCAGGGCGGCGGAATGCTCGAAATAGCGGCGCTGGGCTTGGTCATGGAGGCCAGGAGCAAGGTCACCGTCGGCGCGCTGACCGCGGCGTATTTTCCAAGCTTCTTCAACGCCACGCGGCGCGAAGCCACCTGACCGGCATCCTTAGCGTCTTTTTCTGCGCTCGGCATGGCTCGCCCCCATTTGGTTAAATATTACAATTGAGTCTAACCAAAGGACCGCGCTCCGTCCAGTTGAGCGCGTTTTCAGCCGACCCCTTCCTCTTTGAACACCTCGCGCGCGAGGCGCATCGCATCGAGCGCCGCCGGGCCGCCGGCGTAGAACGCGACCTGCAGGAACACTTCACCGATCTCGGCCTGGCTCAGGCCGTTGCGGAGCGCGCCCTGGATATGGAGCTTCAGCTCGTGTGGCCGGTTGAGGGCGGCCAGCATCGCCAGGTTGATGGTGCTGCGCGTCTTGCGGTCGAGTCCCGGCCTGCTCCAGATCTCGCCCCAGCAATATTGGGTGATGAGCTCCTGCAACGGCCGATTGATCTCATCCGCCGCCGCCATCGATCGATCGACATGGGCATCGCCCAGAACGTCGCGACGGATTTTCATTCCCTTGTCGAAGGCCTGTTTGTCCACGGCTGTCGTCTCCCTTGCTGCTTTGAGGAAACGGCAAGCATTGCTGCGAGGAACCTGCCGTGCAACTGCCCGAATGAGACGTTGAGGGGTGTGGCCAGAGGGCAACGTGCGAATTTGTTCCCTGAGTCGATCAAATTTAACCCGGAACCCCCTGAGCAAATTGACGGTTACCCGCTCATCGGCAGCGCTGTGCCGAAAATTTCACAAGGTTGGTCGTTATGTCAGGGGTTTCCACGATCCTGCGGCTGTTCGCTTCCGCCTTGGCGCTGACAGCGCTCGTCGGCTTCTGGTGTCTGCCTGCACAGGCCTATCCGGCTCGCACGGCGTCAGGACAGGACCAACAGGAAAACCAGAGCGAGCTGGCGCTGGCGGCGTTGCTGGAGGGCACGGGGCCACTCGCGATCGCCGGAACGGAATTCGACCGGCCGGCACTGTTGCGCGTCTATCGGGCCCGCCATTATCAGCCGATCTGGATGGGTAATGAGGGTGCGGCCCTCGACCTCTCCAATGCGCTCGCCGGTGCGGGTGTCGAGGGCATCGATCCCCATGCTGTCGCTGCCGATATCGCGGCCGCCACGCTCGGCGATCCCACGATGGCTCCCGCGGCGCGCGAGACCGCGCTGACGGGCCTGTTCATCCGCTACACCTCGGCTCTGGCGCAGGGTCAGATCGATCCCCAGGCGACGGATCCTGACTGGGTGCTGGCGCGGCCGAGCTTCGATCCGGCGCCGCTGCTCGAGCGCATTGCCCGCGGCGCAAGCATCCGTTCGGTGGTGGCCGGCTTGACGCCTTCGCAGCCCGCCTATCAGCAACTCCGCAGTGCGCTTGCCCGATACGAGCGCATTGCCGCGAAGGGTGACTGGCCCCTGGTGCCGGCGCTCTCCGGCGAAGGCCCGCGGCGCAGCCAGGCAGCCTTCGCCATCATGCGGCAACGGCTGGCGATGGAGGGCGATAACGACGCCGATCTGCTGAAGGCGGTGCAGCGCTTTCAGGCGCGGCATGGCATCGATGCCGACGGCACGGTCGGTCCCGCCACGCTCGAGGCGCTGAATATCAGCGCTGCGGCGCGCGCCGTCCAGCTGCGTCTGGCTCTGGAGCGCTATCGCGAAATGCCGCGCGACTGGCCGGCGACGCGGTTGGCGGTGAACATCCCATCGGCGACGCTGGTCCTCTATCGCGAGAACAAGGTCGTGCTGACCTCGCGGGTCGTGGTGGGCGATCGCGGCCATCCGACTCCGATCTTGGGTTCGGCGATTGGCTCTATCTTGTTCAATCCGCCCTGGACGGTGCCGGCTTCGATCGTGCGCAAGGAAATTCAGCCGCGCCTGGCGAAGGATCCCGGTTATCTCGCGCGCAACCACTTCCAGCTGCTGGGCCGGGGTGACGGCAGCAGCGATGGCATCGACTGGAGCAATACCGACATCCTGGCCAATGGCTGGCAGTTGCAGCAGCAGCCTGGTCCCTGGAACGCGCTGGGCACGCTCATGCTCGATTTCCCCAGCCCATTCTCGGTCTATCTGCATGACACGCCCGGCCGGTCCGCCTTCGCGCGCTCCGACCGCAGCCTCAGCCATGGCTGCGTGCGGGTCGAGCAGGTGACGGCGTTGGCGGGCGAGCTGCTCGGGCCGGAGGGCTCGCCCGAGGCGATCCAGAAAATCGTCGCGGGCCAGCAGACCCAGCGCCATGCGCTGAAAAAAGCGATGCCGATCTATCTGATGTATCTGACCGCCTTCGTGGATGACGACGGTGCGCTCCAGTTCCGCGATGACCCTTATGGCGTCGATGCCAGGCTTGCCGCGGCACTCAAGGATGCCAAGGGTCCCGACCAGCCCCGCGTCGCATTAAGAGCCGCTCGCTGATTGTCGCTAAAGCGCCTCAATTCAACGGAAACCTTTTCGGCATCCCGTTGTTTTGTTCAATAGAACACCGCCGGCCCCGAACAAGCGCGCGGCGCCATTTCCGTATCTGAGCAAAAAGATGGAGGACACATCATGCGTTGGAAGATCGGTCTTTTCGGCGGCGCTCTCTCGGCCCTGGTCATTGCCGGCTCGCTCGGCGCCTCTTCGCCGGTGCAGGCTGCCTGCTGGGCGTCGGATCCGGTCAATGCCACCACGGCGGATCAGGCGGCCCGGGCGATGCAACAGGCGGGTTACAGCCAGATTCAGGTCTATGAGAAGGGCTGCGACAGTGCCTGGCATGCCCATGCCATGTTGAAGGGCAGCCCGGTCAATGTGGTCTGGAATCGCGAAGGCCAGGTCCTGACGGAAGGCGACTAGGCCTCACGTCGATCCCCACAGGCAGTAGATACCGCCGCGGGCCCATGGCCCGCGGCGGTTTCGTATGGGGGCTGCCAGCGCAGGTCAGGACGGCCGCTGTTTTCCGTTTCCCGTTTGCAGGGCCGGGACAAAATGCTAGACCCTCGCCCGGCTTCAGACTGGGTGCGTAGCTCAGCGGTAGAGCATCTGACTTTTAATCAGGAGGCCCCGGGTTCGATCCCCGGCGCACCCACCAAAAATTCCTTCGCCAGGCCTTATGCTTGGCCACCGCAAGCCGCCTATGCGGGTTTTGATGCGCCGGCGGAGATGCTTGAAGTTTCCCCCGGCTTCCGCCGTACCCGACTCCCAATAGGCGATCGGGCAAGGGGCTATTCCGCCAGTCGGTTGCGTTGCTTCGTTTTCGGCTGGCGGCTCAGCCTTTGCCATGCGAAAAAGACCGCGCTTCCGGTGTCCCGCCGATCTCGTCGGGAAGAATCGGGAAGGCGGCGAAATTCCGCCACGCGCCCAGCGCTGTGAGGGGGACTTCGCGTGCAACGGCCACTGGCCTCATCTCTTATCGAGAGAGGCCGGGAAGGCGTGCGCGAAGGGCGAACCCAAGTCAGAAGACCGGCCGGAAGCTGAAGGAAGACCGTCACGGACAGACGGCCGTTCCGCCCGCTTCATGAAGGGGAACTCATGGGCACGCCGATTCCCGTTTGCGACAACGCTCCATCCGCCAGTCACGCCTTCAGCGCCGCCGAGCGCGCCGCCGTCTATAAATGCATCCTCACCCGCCGCGATGTGCGGGGGCAATTTCTGCCGGAACCCATCGCCGAGGATGTCCTGGGCCGGCTATTGATGGCCGCACACCGCGCGCCATCAGTCGGCTTCATGCAGCCCTGGGATTTCATCGTTGTGCGGGACATCGCGGTGAAGCGGCGCGTCCATGAAGCCTTTTTGCGCGCTCACAAGGCCGCCGCGACCGAGTTCGACGACGAGAAGGCGCGGCGCTATCGGGCGATGAAGCTGGAAGGCATCTTGGATGCGCCGATCAATCTCTGCGTCACCTGCGACAGGTCGCGGGCCGGGCCTGTTGTCAT
>DASXQK010000233.1:0-11314 GCA_036493015.1 Dongiaceae bacterium
GCAAGGCGAGGAACGTTTTCCCCGGCAATATTCCTGGTTTTCCGAACTGCTGTTGCAGCTGTTGCAGCAGACGAGCCCGGGCAAGCTGGATTCAACGCTTGCCGAGCTGGGGCGCAAGACAGCCGCCTCGCTGATGCCGCGCCTGGGCGCGGACAAGCGGCCGGCCGCGCGGATCCCGGCCATCGCCGCGATCATGCAGGAGATCGGCTATGACGCCGTGGCGCGCAACGACAATGGCGAAGCGCTGATCGAGGCGCGCAACTGCGTGTTTCACAAACTTGCGGTGAAGTGTCCCGAAGTCTGCAGTTTCGATCTGGCGCTTCTGTCGGAATGTAGCGGCCAGCAGGTCGAGCATACGAGCTGCATGGTGCGTGGCGGCGATGCCTGCCGCTTCCGCTTTGTCGACAAATTACCGGGCGAGACGAACCCGCTCTGAGCGACGTTAGGCGACGAGGCGCTCCGCCGGAACCACCGTCACTGTCTTTTTCTCCACCCCGCGCAGGAAGGTCAGCACTGTTTGCTGGCCGACCCGCTCTTCCGTCAGCAGGCGCACCAGATCATCGACGCCGGTAAGGGTGCGTTCGCCGATTTTCACCAGGATATCGCCGGTCAGAAGCCCGGCGCGGGCAGCGGGTCCCGTGGGCTCGAGCCCGCCGACGCGAACCCCGCTTGCCTGATCCAGCTCATGAAATCGGGCGACCTTGCGCGCGATCGGCACCTGCTGGCCGGCGATGCCGATGATGCTGCGCTTGACCCGGCCATGGCGGATCAACTGGCCCAGCACGAATTGTGCCGTGTTGGATGCTACCGCGAAGCAGATGCCCTGGGCCCCCATGATGATGGCGGTATTGATGCCGATCACCTCGCCGCTGCTGGTTACCAGCGGCCCGCCGGAGTTGCCCGGGTTGAGCGAGGCATCGGTCTGGATCACGTCATCCATCAGCCGGCCGTTGCGCGAGCGCAAGGAGCGCCCCAGCCCGCTGACCACGCCGGCGGTCACCGTGCACTCGAAGCCCAGCGGATTGCCGATGGCGATGACGAGCTGGCCAACCCGCAGACGCCGGGAATCCCCCAGCTTCGCCGCGGGCAGCGTCACCGCCGGAATGACGCGAATGAGGGCGAGATCGGTATCGGGGTCGTCACCCAGCAGGCGGGCCGGCATGGACCGGCCTTCCTGGGTCGCGACCGTGATCGCGGCTGCACCATGAACCACATGACTGTTGGTCAGGATCAGCCCATCGGGCGAAACAACGACGCCCGAGCCGCTGCCGCGCTGGGCGCGGTCGCGGCCGGCCGGCACCGGACCCTCGATCTGGATATGGACGACGGAAGGGCCGACGAGGTCGACCGCGCCGATAACGGCGCGGGAATAGGCATCGAGCAGCGCCGAGTCATCGACGGCCACGGATGAGCTGGTGGATGAATCGTGCGAGCTGGAAGGTTCTCCGGCATCGTCACTGAGAAACGTCAATTGATCGTCCATGAATGGTCCTTTCGCCGGCGAAGTATGCCGGCCAGCGTCTGATCGCTTCTGAGCCGGCCGGCTCAAAAGCGTGAATCAGTCGCTACTATTTAATCGGAGCAAGATTCACGGATCAGGTTCATCGAGCTGATCCGATCTTGCTCCGCGACCTATATGGGACGCAATCGACGGGAAGGAAGTGGGTGGCGCCAGCGTCTGATCGCCTCACGTTTATTCAACGTGAGGCGTGAATCAGCCGCTACTCGAATAACTTGGGCGCCGCCCCTCGCCAAAACTCTAGCGAGCGCCGCCGATCATCTTGTTCAGACCGGAACGGTCGTCGCGATTGCCGTCGGCATGACGTTCGCCCTGGGGACGTTCGGCCCGGTTGCGTTCACCATGCGGACGTTCGCCGCGGGGATGTTCGTGACGCTGGCCACCCTTCGCACGCTCGCCCGCATGGCGTTCGCTGCGGTGATGTTCACCGCGGCGATGCTCGCCCCGGCGCTTTTCGTCACGCGGACGATCCGGCCGGTGCTGTCCGTTTCGTGGATTCTCGGCCTGTCCGGATCCGCCGGCGCTAACGACCGCGGCCTGATCACGCTGGCCATCCTGATGATGTCCGCCCTCGTGACGCCGGCCATGGCCTCGACCCTGACCGTTACCGCGATGACCACCCTCGCGCCCACCGGCACGATGACCGCCGTTACGATTGCCACCACCCCGATTGCCACTACGACGCCCGCCCTCGCCTTCGCCGGCCGCGGCCGGCTTGGCAGCATTGGCGCTGACGAAGGGATGATCGGAAATGACGCTCAGGCTGTGGCGGGTCAGCCGCTCGATATCGCGCAGGAAGCCGCGCTCATCCGGCCCGCAGAAGGAAAGCGCCGTGCCGCTGGCCCCGGCGCGCGCCGTGCGGCCGATGCGATGGACATAGCTTTCCGGGATATTGGGCAGGTCGAAATTCACCACATGGGTGATGCCGTCGATATCGATGCCACGGGCGGCGATGTCGGTCGCCACCAGTACGCGAGAGCGGCCGCTGCGGAAATTCTCCAGCGCCCGCTGGCGCGCGCCCTGGGTCTTGTTACCATGGATGGCGTCGGCATTGATCTTGCTGCGCTCCAGATGCTCGGCCACCTTGTTGGCGCCGTGTTTGGTGCGGGTGAAAACGAGCACGCGCTCGATCCCCGGCTCGCCCAGGAGTGCCGTCAGCAGCGCTCGCTTGTTGGCGTTGTCGACGAACAGCACGCGCTGGTCGACCAATTCCACCGTGGATGAGACCGGTGTCACTTCGACCCGCACGGGATCCTTCAACATGGAGCCGGCGAGGTCGGCGATGTCGTTCGGCATGGTGGCCGAGAACAGCAGCGACTGATGCGTGGAACGGATCGCCTTCGCGATGCGGCGCACGTCATGGATGAAACCCATGTCGAGCATGCGGTCGGCCTCGTCGAGGACGAAGATCTGCACAGCGTCGAGCCGGATATGGCCCTGGCCCATCAAATCGAGCAGGCGGCCTGGCGTCGCCACCAGGATATCGACGCCACGGGCAAGTGCATTGACCTGCGGCTTCTGGCCGACGCCGCCATAGACCAGCGCCTGGCGCAGATGCAGATGCTTGCCGTAGGTGCGAAAGGAGTCGCCGATCTGGATGGCGAGTTCACGCGTCGGCGTCAGGATCAGGGCGCGCACGCCCTTCGGCCCGGCGGGGGTCTTGTCCTCGAACAGGCGCTGCAGGATCGGCAGGGCAAAAGCCGCCGTCTTGCCGGTGCCCGTCTGGGCGATGCCCAGCAGGTCGCGGCCGGCCAGCAGGTGAGGAATCGCCTGCGTCTGGATCGGGGTCGGCTGGGTGTAGTTTTCCGTCGCGAGAGCGCGCCGGATCGGTTCGATAAGCGAGAGAGTGTCAAAAGTATTCGTCACGATAAATCGTTCTTTCTGTGTTGGCCGTCGACAGACGAAACGGTCCACTGGCAAGACAGTCCACTGGCCGAAGCAGGACGCAATTCGGGCGTCGCTTCAAACAAAACTGAAATCAGGGTGCGTCGAATGGTGATCGGCGGTCAGGCATTCCCAAGCGGCCCAGCGGGCCCACGGGATATGATCCTTGGTTGAGGTGCTGTCCGCGCGAAGGGGAAGAACCTGGGTTGCCCGTTTACTCGAAATACAGGCGCCTGGACCCGTGGGTCACCGGCGCATCGCGCGATCGCGAGAGGCAAGTGACGCTGGAAATGAGGCTTCGAGCCGGCAAAGTCAAGGATAATCAGAAATAAAGTTGCTCAAGAGTGGCAAACCGCCGCGGCGATGCTTATCTCAGCACGGGATTTATTCGGGCATTCAGCCCCGTCGCATGATAAGCAGTGCCGCGCCCGCAAGCTTGCGCGCGTGCCAATCCGGAGAACAACATGGGCCGCAAGAAAACACCGATCGTCACCGGATTCGCCGCGTTCAACGTGGTGTATCAGGACGGGACCCTCAGCTCCCATCGCAAGATTCCGCTGGCCGAGCTGGAAGGCGCGGACGATGAGGAAGACGCCGCCAAGGCGATCATCGAAGCACAGGATCGCAAGATTTCGGCCCTCTCGGGCAAGACCCGCGGGCCGATCAAGACCATCAGCCGTTCGGACGAGCGCTAAAGCCAGGCGAAAGTTCGCCCAAGGCTAGAACAGCTTCAACTCACTTATTCGGCCTGCGGCTTGTCGGCTTGGGGCTTATCGGGCGCCGGCGTGCCGGCATCGCCCTCGCCGCCCGCTTCGCCGTCCTCGGTGCCCTTGCGCTGGGCCGTGCGTTCGGCCTGCAGACGCAGTTTTTCTTCGCGTTTAGCGCGCTTGAGGCGGTCGCGTTCGGCACGCTGCTGGTTGTAATTCGGTTTGAATGCCATGGCTCACTATGTTGAGCCCGAAGGCGAAAACGCAAGGAAAAGATTTGTGGCGAAATCAGCCCTCGCGCCCGGAAATATCCCTCGCGCCTGATCGCCTCAAGTTGAATCGGCTTGAGGCGTGAATCAGTCGCGATATCCAATGATTTAGAGCAAGATTCACGGATCAGGATTAGTCCTGATCCGATCTTGCTCTGGGCATCAGGTGGCGCGCCGCCACCAGACAGAGCACCGTGGTCAGACCCAGCACAATGGCCACCAGCGCATTGATATCCGGCGTAAATCCCATGCGCATCATGGCCCACAGCCGCATCGGCAACGTGTTGTCGGTGCCGGTCACCAGCAGCGTGATCATCGTCTCGTCGAAGGAGAGCGCAAAGGCGAGAACCGCAGCGCCGATCATGGCGCTGGTGAGGTTGGGCAGCAGCACATGGCGGAAGGTCTGCCAGCCGCTGGCGCCGAGATCGTATGAGGCTTCCACCAGGCTGCGGCTGAGCGATTGCAGCCGGACGAGAATGGTGCGGTAGACCAGCGCCAGCACGAAGACGGTATGGCCGATCACGACGGTCACCAGCGAACGCGGAATGTCCGTCTCGCGGAAATAAATCAGCAGTGAGAGCCCGGTGATGATGGGCGGCATCAGGAAGGGCAGGAAGACGACGAATTGCAGGAACTCGCGCCCGCGCGATTGGCCCGAATGGTAGTAAAAGGCCAGCAGGGTTCCCAGGGTCAGCGACAGCACCACGGCGGAGAATCCCACGATCAGCGTATTGGCGACCGCCGTCAGGATTCCCTCATTCGCCGCCAGCGCCACATAGGCCGAAACGCTGGCGTGGCTCAGATCCACGCTGCCCTGCTTGACCTGGAAGAACGACGAGACGATGGGAACGAAGATCGGCCCATAGAGGATGACGAAGACCAGGCCTGTCACCACCGCCAGCACCGCCATGGCAAGCCGGCTGCGGATCATCCGGGCTCCCGGGCCTTGCCGCTGAAACGCGCGCTGATGACGATGGCCAGGATCACCACCGCCGCCAGGATGACCGAGAGCGCCGCGCCGAACGGCCAGTTGAACGCCGTGCCGAACTGGCTGTAGATGATGCGTCCGAAGGTGAAT
The DNA here is from genome assembly GCA_036493015.1 of Dongiaceae bacterium. Classification (GTDB taxonomy): domain Bacteria; phylum Pseudomonadota; class Alphaproteobacteria; order Dongiales; family Dongiaceae; genus DASXQK01. The sequence continues at coordinate 5,458 of DASXQK010000233.1, forward strand.
CCGTTTTGGCCGCCCACCATCTGGGGCGTCAGGAAATCGCCGATCGCCAGCACGAAGACGAATGTGGCCGCCGTGATAGTCCCCGGCAGGCTAAGCGGCAGGATGACGCGCCCGAAGGTCTGCCAGTCCGAAGCGCCGAGATCGGCCGAAGCCTCCAGCAGATTGCGCGGAATGCGCTCCAGCGACAGAAAGATCGGCAGCACCGCGAAGGGAATGAGCAGCGCCGTGAGCGTCAGCAGTACCGCATTCAGGTTATAAACGAAGATGGTCAGCGGCTCGCTGATGATGCCGAGATCGAGCAAAGTCCGGTTGAGAAACCCGGTGCCGCCCAGGATGCTGCGGATAGCGTAGATCTTGATGATGTAGCTCATCAGCAGCGGGACCAGCAGCAACATCAGCAGCGCATATTTCTTGCGGCCGCGCAGCGAGGCGAGAAAGAAGGCGACCGGATAACCGAAGGCGATCGCGAGCACCGAGACCTCGAGACAGAGCAGGCAGGTGCGCCAGAAGACCGGCAGGAAAATCTCGTCGGTGAAGAAGCGCCGATAGTTCAGCAGCGTCAGATCGTAATAGGTCGTTCCGCCGGAGACATGGAAAAAGCTGTAGGTGAGGAACGCCATCAGCGGCAGCAGGATGAAGGCAACCGGCAGGCCATAGGAAATCGTGGCGAGTGCCACGGGCCATGCCTGGCCGCGCAAGCGGTCCAGCGGCAATCCGGCGACGCGATGGCGGAAGATGGCCGTGCTCATGCCAGGACCAGCCGGCATTCGGCCGTCGGCCAGGCGATGGCGATCCGCTCGCCGGGCGTAAGTGCAATGCCCTCGACCCGGCTCGCAATCTTGATCCGGGCGGGAATGACTCCTTCACCTCCTTCGAGATTGATCAAGGCTACGGTCGTGGCCCCGGCGAAGCTGATATCGGCGATGATGCCGTTCGCGCGGTTCTGGTCGCCCCCCGTATCGCGGGCTATTGCACCGTTCGGCGCCGTCGCCACCGATTCCGGGCGGAAGACGGCGAAGGCGCGGGTGCCATCAGGGGCGGCTGCGACATCGGTCTGGCCATCGATGGCGCAACGAATGACCCCAAGCGGCGTATTGATGCGCCGGTAACCGCCCTCGTGCGACGCCAGTGCGCCCTCGATGAGATTGTTGTCGCCGAAGAAGCGGGCGACGAACTCCGCCTGCGGACGATAATAGACGTCGCGCGGCGTGCCGAGCTGGAGAATCCGGCCGAAATTCATCACGCAGATGCGGTCGGCGATCGCGATCGCCTCCTCCTGGTCGTGGGTCACGAACAGGAAGGTGGTCTTGATCTCGCGCTGGATGTCCTTGAGGAACAGCTGCATCTGCTTGCGCAACTCGACATCGAGAGCTGCGAGCGGTTCGTCCAGCAAGATCAGGCGCGGCTCGCAGATGATGGCGCGCGCGAGCGCCACGCGCTGGCGCTGGCCGCCGGAAAGCTGCGCCGGAAACCGGCTGGCAAAGGAGCCCAGCTGTACCAATTCCAGCGCCTCACCGACGCGGCGCTGGATCTCCGTTCGCGCCACATGGCGCACCATCAGCCCATAGCCGACGTTGGCCGCCACATCCATATGCGGAAACAGGGCATAGTCCTGGAAGACGGTGTTGAAGGGCCGCTTGTTGATGGGCAGGTCCGTGATGTCGCGTCCGTCCAGCAGGATGGCGCCGCGGCTGGGCTCGGTGAAGCCGCCGATCATGCGCAGGATCGTGGTCTTGCCGGAACCCGACGGCCCCAGGATGGTGATGAACTCGCCGTCGCGAACCGCCAGATCGACGTTCTCGAGCACGCTGTTCTGGCCGAAGGATTTGCCGACGGCCTTTAGTTCGAGAAGGATCCGCTCGCTCGCCATGGGTGGCTGTTCAAAATGAAGCCCGGCCTGCCGCCATGGCAGGCCGGGCGAAATGTCAGCTTAGCTTACTGTGCGGCCTTGATCTCGTTCCATTCATCGGCCCGCTTGGTCGGATCTTCGACGAGCTCGAGATAGACCAGCTTGTCGTTTTCGCCGGCGCTGGGATACGGCACCACCGTGTTGCCGAAACCGTTGCGGTCCGAGAGCATCTGGCCGATTTTCTTCTGCAGCACGAAATTCACCCACTGCTCCGCCAGATCCTTGTCGCGCACGCCCTTGCTTATGGCCCAGGTATCGAGCCAGGAGAGAGCGCCCTCCTTCGGGTTGATGTAGGCGACATGGGCGCCGGCGTCCTTCATCTGCTTCAACTGCTGCTGGCCGTAATTGGCCCAGATCAGCGCCACGTCGTTGTTCTTGTAGATCTGGAGCGCTTCGTCGGCGGTGGTGTAGAAGCTGAGCACATTCTTCTTGAGAGCGATCAGCTTGGTCTTCACCTGGGCCATCTGGTCGGCCGAGAGGTGGAAGGGATCCTGGATGCCGAGCGTGAGCGCGGTGAACGAGAAATTGTGCTCGCCATTGTCATAGGCCAGCACCTTGCCCTTGTATTTCGGGTCCCAGAGAACATCCATCGTGGTCGGTGCCGGGTTCACCTTGTCGGTATCGTAGATGATGCCGATGCAGTCGAAGGCGAACGGAATGGCGTAGACCTTGCCATCGCGCATGACGCCCTGAACTTTGCTCAGGTCGCGAAAGCGCGGCAGCGTCTGCTGCTGGTTCGGCACCTTGGAGAGGTCGTATTCCGTGGTGAGGCCGGCATCGATATAGCGCTGCAGCTGGGCGGTATTGACCGCGAACAGATCGAAATCCTGCCCTTCGCTGCCCTTGATCTTGGCCCAGATCTCGTCATCGGTGCCGATGAAGACGACCTTCACATCGGCGCCGGTCTGCTTTTCGAATTCCTTCACCCAATCGTCATCGGCATACCCTTGCCAGGCCAGGATACGCAGCTCCTTGGCCGACGCGGCGCCTGCGGAGAGCAGAACCGCCGCGAACAGTGCCAGTGCCAGTGCCGGCACCGTCCGTTTCAGAAGATTCTTCAACATCGCGACTACCTCCCTTGTTTGTGTTTGTTTCGATTCGGGTTGGCTCGTTGTCTTAAAGCGCCGTCACATTCACGAGGCCTTCATCGGCGATTTTTTCCATGCGGTTGCGCAAGGGCTGGCCGAAGGCAGGCGCCTCGATGACGAATTCGTCGCCCGGCGCCGTCTTGATGCCAGCCGCATGGCTCAATACCGCCGCGCCGAAGAAATAGGCGTGCAGATCGCCCGGCCGGCGGAACATCGGATAGCGGAAATGGAAATGCTCCAGATTCGCTACCGAATGGGACATGTGTTCTTCGCCCGAGAGGAACTCGTCCTGCCAGATGACCTTGCCCTTGCGCAGGATGCGCGTCGTGCCGCGCACATTGGCAGGCAGCGTGCCGATCAGCAGCTCCGGCCCCAGTGCACATGCGCGCAGCTTCGAATGGGCGAGATAGAGATAGTTCTTCCCTTCGGTCACATGGTCGGAGAATTCGTTGCCCAGCGTATAGCCGATGCGCCGCGGCTGGCCCTTCTTGTCGTTGATATAGATGCCGACGATTTCCGGCTCTTCCGCGCCGGCCAGCGCGAACCCCGGCAGCGGCAAGGGGGCCCCCGGCGGCACGACGCAGGTGCCGACGCCCTTGAAGAACCATTCCGGCATGACGCCGATCTTGCCCTTGCCGGGCTTGCCGCCATCGATCCCCATGCGGAAGATCTTCATCGAATCCGATTCCGGCGCCGAGCCGCCATGGGTCGTCACATGCATCTTGTTGCGGGCGTCGGCACTGCCGATATGGGTCAGGCCCGTGCCGGTGACCAGCAGGCGGGCTGGCTCGGGATGGTCGATGGGCGATAGCACCCGCCCCGCCTTGATCAGCGCGACATAGTCGACTTTCTCTTTCTTGGCCTTTTCCTCGACGAGTTTTTCGAGGGATTTGCGCTTACCGATGGCAAGGTTTGCCAGCTCATAGACGCTTGCCACACCCTTCAGCGGATGGGCATGGATCCCGTCCTTGGTGACGACGCCGACGCGCCGGCGGCCGTTTTTTTCCTGGTACTGGATCAGGCGCATGATTGATCCCTTTCTTGCCTGGCTCAAACCCAGCCGGCGTCGACGACAAAATTCTGCGAGGTGCACATGCGGCTGTCATCGGCAGCGAGAAACAGCACCATGCGGGCGAGATCGGGCGGCTGCAGGCGGTCCCTCAGGCACTGGCGCCTGTCGATCTCCTTCTCGCCTTCTTCGTCCAGCCAGAGTTCCATCTGGCGCTTGGTCATGACCCAGCCGGGGACCACGCAATTGACGCGGATATTCTCCGGCCCCAGCTCGCGGGCCATGACGCGGGTCAGGCCGCCGATGGAGGATTTGGCCGTGGCATAGGCGACATAGCCCGCCGTGCCGGCCATCCAGCTGATCGAACCGAAGTTGATGATCGAACCGCCGCCGGCCTTTTTCATCATCGGCCGCACGGCTTGCGCTGCGAAGAACTGATGGCGCTGGTTCACCGCCAGGCGTTCATCCCAATAATCGACGCTTACGTCCTCGATCTTGTGCCGCTCGTCGTGGGCGGCGTTGTTCACCAGCACGCGAATGGGCCCGTGCTTCTTGCCGGCCGAGGCGACGGCCGCCCGCAGATCAGCAATGTTGCGCAGATCGACATGGATGAAATCGGGCGCGCGATCGCCCTTGGCGGCGATCCGCTTGACCAGTGCCTGCGAAGGCTTCTCGGCGATGTCGACAAAGGTTACCCGTGATCCTTGCGCGCAGAAGTGCTCGACGATGCTCTCGCCGATGCCGCTGCCGCCGCCGGTGACAAAGACCGGCCGGTCCTTCAGGCTGGGATAGTTGGCGCCGTTCTTGATATCGCCCTTCACGCCGTCCTCCGATTAATGCGAGTGGCGCGGCACAGAAGCACCGCGCTTGCCCACCAGGAAATCCAGATCGCAACCCTGGTCGGCCTGCAGCACGTGATCGACATAGAGCCGTTGATAACCGCTTGCCATGGCCGGCACCGGCGCCTTCCAGCCCTTGCGCCGGCGTGCGAGTTCCTTCTTGTCGACCTTGAGATGCAGGCCGCGCCCGGCGACGTCGAGTTCGATGATGTCGCCATCCTTGACCAGCGCCAGCGGGCCGCCCAGTGCCGCCTCCGGTGCTGTATGCAGCACGACGGTGCCGAACGCCGTGCCGCTCATTCGTGCATCGGAGATGCGCACCATGTCGGTGATGCCCTTCTTGGAGAGCTTGGCGGGCAACGGCATGTTGCCGACCTCGGCCATACCCGGATAGCCCTTGGGGCCGCAGTTTTTCAGCACCATCACCGAGTTCTCGTCGATATCGAGGCTGCGCTCGTCGACGCGGGCGTGATAGTGCTCGATATTCTCGAAGACCACGGCCTTGCCGCTATGCTGCATCAGCGCCGGCGTGGCGGCCGAGGGCTTGATGACCGCGCCGTTGGGCGCCAAGTTGCCGTGCAGGATGGCGATGCCGCCCTGATCGGTAAGCGGATTGTCGAGAGAACGGATGACTTCCGGGTTGTAGTTGGGCGCGTCCTTCACCAGCTCCGAAATCGTCTGGCCGGAGACCGTCATGGCATCGCCATGCAGGCGCTTGGTTTCCAGCAGGGCGCGCATCACCGTGCGCAGGCCCCCGGCGTAATAGAAATCCTCCATCAGGAACCGGCCAGAGGGCATCAGATCGACGATGGTGGGAATATCGCGGCCGAGGCGATCCCAATCAGCCAGCGACAGATCGACGCCGAGCCGCCCGGCGATGGCGATCAGATGGATCACCGCGTTGGTCGAGCCGCCGATGGCGCCGTTGACGCGGATGGCATTCTCGAACGACTTGCGGGTCAGGATCTTCGACATGCGGATATCCTGCTGCACCATCTCGACGATGCGCCGT
>DASXQK010000234.1:0-20267 GCA_036493015.1 Dongiaceae bacterium
GAGCATGACCGTTCGCTCGAGCAACCTGCAGCGCGTCGATCACGGCGTGAACAATTCCGCGCGCATCTGGCGCAACGGCCATAAGGGCGCCGTCCTGTGGTTCACCGGCCTGTCTGGTGCGGGCAAATCCACCATCGCCATGCAGGTGGAAAGCCGGCTGTTCCAGAAGGGCTATCTGGTCTACGTGCTGGACGGCGACAACATCCGCAGCGGCCTGAATGCCAATCTGGGATTCTCGCCTGAGGACCGGGCCGAAAACATCCGGCGCATCGGGGAAGTAGCGGCCCTGTTCGCCGATTCGGGCATGATCACCATTGCGGCTTTCATCTCGCCTTACCGCGCCGACCGCCAGCGCGCCCGAAGCGCCGCCAAGGACAGCTTCCACGAAATCTATGTGAAGGCCGATGTCGCGACCTGCGAAAGCCGCGATCCCAAAGGCTTGTACAAGCGCGCGCGCAGCGGCGAAATCGCCGAGTTCACCGGCGTCTCCGCTCCCTATGAAGAACCCGAAACGGCCGAGCTTGTGGTCGACACGGCGACTCACTCCATCGAGGACAGCGTGCGCGCCGTCGTCGACTATGTTGAGCGCAACTTCACGCTCGTAAAATCGTAGCCAAGCTGCTGATATTGCAAGGCAAGATTCGGCTTGCATGTCCTGGGGGCAGTCAGTAGCTTCCCATGACGATGCAACTCGCCGGGGAACAGGCGAGGCGCGGCCTAAAACCTCCCGCCAGGACAGGGAACGGGCGGAGGGAAGCAGACAAGAGAAGCGGACGTACGCCGCGTAATGCGGTGGCGGTGGAGATGCAATCGGGGCGTGGGCACGGACCCACGAGTGTCGTGTCTTGGGGATTTTGGGGATAGGGGTCTGCATGAGATGAGGGCGTCGAGGTTTCGATTGCAGATGTTCGATGACACGACTTTCCGTCCGGGGCTGATCCGCAGGTGCCAAAACGCCCTGGATCGGTGGTTTCCGCCACGAGAGTTGATTCTAAGAACCGACGGCCGGGTCAAGTACCTGGCCATTTCCTCCCGCCAGCAGAAATTCACCGCGGCGATCCTGTTGGGATTCGCGCTCTGGGGCGGTTATGCGACGACGAGCATGGTCGTGAGCGGCCGAATGCTGGAGGCCAAGCGCGGCGAACTGGACCGCGCCCAGGTTGCTTATGTCGACCTGCTGAACGAAGTCGCGCACTCCTATGACCAGTTCCTCGGCTTTGCCAAAAATCTGAACGCCGATCAGCGAAACCTGCTGGCCCAGGGTGCCGTGCTGCCGAACAGCAATGGCGCGCAGGGTCCGGGCCCGACTGAACAACAGCAGGCCGCCGTGCGTGAGAAGCTGCGCTTGTTCGAGCTCGATCTCCAGAATGTCGCCGTCAACAACAAGCAGCTGACCGATACCGTCACGCGCCTGCACGACGAACTCAACTTTGCCAAATCGCAGAATTCGAACCTGTCGCAGACCCGCGAGGCAGTGAATGCCGAGCTGGTCACGACCCGCGGGCAGCTCGCCAGCGAACTGGAAGCGGTGCGCCGCGTGCTCTCGGTTGCCGATGGACGCAAGGCCGCTCTCGCCGACCAGGTCGCTACCCTGCAGAACGATCTCAACGCCGCCGATCAGCGTGAAGCCCAGGGCGACCTGGCCCAGCATCTGGCGGAAGAGCAGGTCGGCATGCTGCTCGGCCAGCTGAATGCCGCGCGCAGCGACAATTCACAGCTGATGCGCCAGATCAACGATACCCAGACGGCGCTTTCCACGGCCATCAGCCAGCGCGACGCCCTGCAATCGGCACGCCGCGACCTGACCGGGCGCATTGGCGATCTGGAGAATCAGCTCGCCTCGATCCAGCGCTCGCAGCAGACAATCGTCGAACGGCTGGCGGCGCGCACGCGCAACGGCGTGGACGAAGTCGAAAAGACCGTGGCGATGACTGGCGTCGACGTCGATGCGCTGCTGCTGATCGCGGCCCACGAGTTGTCGGGCCAGGGCGGCCCCTTCATTCCGGTCAAGGAACCGCCGACGGAGCAGGGCGGCGAGCAGCTGATGGCAAGCGTCGCCACGCTGGATGGCGAGGTCGGCCGGCTGGAGACGCTGCAGCTCGTGCTGCGCACCCTGCCGCTGACGGCGCCCATCGACCACTATTTCATCGCCAGCAATTTCGGCATTCGCCGCGATCCCTTCAACGGGCGGCTCGCCTTCCATGCCGGCCTCGACATGTCCAATGCGTTGCTGTCGCCGGTGTTGTCGACGTCGCCCGGCGTCGTGGTCTATGCCGGCTGGATGGGTGGCTATGGCCGGCTGGTGGAAATCGATCACGGCCTGGGCGTGCATACGCGCTATGGCCATCTGGCGCGCATTGACGTTAAGGTTGGCGACACCGTGGACTATCGCCAGCAAGTCGGGCTGCTCGGCTCATCCGGGCGAAGCACGGGGCCGCATGTGCATTACGAAGTACTGGTCAACGGACGGCCTCTCGATCCCATGAATTTCCTGAAAGCGGGGCGCTATGTTTTCAAAGGCTAGCAGTCAAGGCAGACCCGGCGGCGGTCCGGCCAATATCGGCACCGGCGCGGATAGTACGCGTCCCACGCCGCGCAGCGCCGCACCCTCGATCATCAGCTCCGATCTCAAGATCCTGGGCGATCTGATCAGTGCCGGCGATCTGCAGGTTGATGGCATCGTCGAAGGCGATATCCAGAGCCGCTCGCTCACCATTGGCGAGGGCGCGGTCGTGAACGGCAATGTCGTGGCAGAGACGACGCGTGTCTGCGGCCAGGTGACCGGCCAGATCAAGGCGAGCACCGTGACCCTCGATCGCACTGCAAAAGTCGTGGGCGACATCATCCACCAGATCCTGGCGATCGAGCCGGGCGCCTTCCTTGAAGGGCATGTCCGCCACAGCGATCCGGCAGGCGGCACCGACCGCAAGAACGGCAGCGGCAGCTAACCGGGCACACATTCAAAGATTTAACGGCCGCAAGAGCAAGATCGGATCAGGTTGCTTCAACCTGATCCGTGAATCTTGCTCTAATTGTTTGAGCAGCGGCTGATTCACGCCTCACGTTGATTTAACGTGAGGCGAGCAGACGCTGGGGCGGCCGTTTTCGTTAGGCGCGATTGTCAGTCCGAAAACGCCAGGCAGCGCGCGAAGACGTCGGGATCGACATTGCCGCCGGAGCAGAGCAGGCCGACGGTCTTGCCTTTGCCATCGAAGCGGCCCGTGAGCAGTGCGGCCAGACCCACGGCCCCGCTCGGCTCGAGCACCAGTTTCATCACCCGGAAGGCGAAGCTCATCGCCGCCAGCACTTCGTCATCCCTCAGCGCGAACCCGCCGGCGAGATTCCGGTCGTTCAGTGCAAAGGTCATTTCGCCCGGAATGGGCGAGAGAAGGCCATCGCAAATGGATTTTCCACCCGGCTCGACGGGCAAGCGCTTGTGGACGGCGAGCGAGCGCTTCGTATCGTCGAAGCCCGCCGGCTCGCAAGAATAGACCGGCAGCTTCGGCCATGTCGCCTGCAGCGCCAATGTGGAACCGGAGATGAGCCCGCCGCCCCCGCAGGGCAGCAGGGCGGCGTCGAGCGTCGCACCCATTGCCCTGGCCTGGCGCGCCATTTCCAGCCCTGCCGTTCCCTGACCGGCGATGATGTCAATGTCGTCGAAAGGCGGCACGATAGTTGCCCTGTGCTTGGCGGCGATCTCGCCGGCAATCGCCTCGCGGTTCTCCTTCATGCGGTCGTAGAGAACTACCTCGGCGCCATAACCTCTGGTGTTGTCGAGCTTGATGGCCGGCGCATCCGAGGGCATCACGATGGTGGCCGGCAGACCCAGCAGCTGGGCTGCGGCAGCCACGCCCTGGGCGTGATTGCCCGAAGAATAGGCGACGACTCCACCCTGACCGCCACCTTGCTCGACCAGATGCTTGATCTTGTTGAAGGCGCCGCGGAACTTGAACGAGCCGGTGCGCTGAAGCAGTTCCGGCTTTATCAGGACGCGCCCGCCGATGCGCTGGTTCAGCCCCGGCGATTCCAGCAGGGGTGTCTCGATGGCCTGGCCCGCGATGCGCCGCGCCGCCGTCTCGACATCGGCAATCGTGGGAAGGGTCTTAGAATTGAGCGATGAATTCATGAATCGCCATTACTGCTTCAGGTTCATCCAGCGCGGGCACATGGCCGACATCGGGAATGACCGCCCGTTTCAGATCGGGCTTCACCTCGGCCATGCGCTGGAAGGTAGCCTCGCTGAGGACATCCGACAATGCGCCTCGCAAGGCCAGGACCGGGCGGCGGCCAAAAGCCCGGAAAAGGCCCCAGAGGTCGGGGACCGTGCCCGCCTTGCCCTGCAGGTTGCGCACCAGCGAGACATCCCAGTCGAAATGAAGCAGGCCGTCGGCGCCACGCCGGTATGTCGCATTGGCCATGCGCAGCCATTTCTGCGGCGTGTTCAGCGACAGCATGGGAAACAGGCGCTTTAGTTCGGCGATCGCGCCGTCCCAGTCCTGCTCGGGCCGATCTTTGCCGATATAGTCGAGGATGCGGCGATAGCCGGGGCCGGCAATCTCCGGCCCCACATCATTCAGGATGGCGCCCGCCAGCAACGTCGGCCGGAAAGCGGCGAGGCCCATGGCAAGAAGACCACCCATGGAAGTGCCGATGACCACGGTGCGGTGGACGCCAGCGGCGGCCAGCAGATCGAGAATATCGGCGAGATAGGTTTCCGGGCGATAGTTCTGCCAATGCGGATCGCGCGCCGAACAGCCGCGGCCGCGATAATCCACAGCCAGCACGCGCCGCTCACGGCAGAGGTCGCTGGCGAGCCGGTGAAAATCCTTCGAGTTGCGGGTGAGGCCGGTGAGGCAGAGCACGGGAATACGCGGCGAAGCGGGATCGCCATAGTCGCGCCAGTAAAGTTCCAGATTGTCCTGGCTGCGAAACCAACCCTCGCGGAATCCGCTATCCATCATCGGCTCGTTCACCGGGCAACACCAAACAGGGTTGGCAATTCAGCCAGCGATGCGATGTGTGCCGCAGGATGGCCGGGCAGGCGATCCTGCGGCTCGCTTCGCCGGTTGAGCCAGGCGACGGTGAAGCCGAAGGCAGCGGCACCCGCCGCGTCCCAGCCATTCGCGCTGACGAAGGCAATCTCGGCCGCCCGCAATGACAGGCGCTCGCAAGCCAGGGCGTAGACTTTGGGATGCGGCTTGAAGACGTTGGCTTCCTCGACGGAAAGCACGTTTGGGATGAGGTCCGCAAGCCCAGACGCCGAGACCATGGGCGCCAGCATCCCTGGCGAGCCGTTGGAAAGGATGGCGAGCTTTCGGCCGCTGTCGGCAAGAGCCGCCAGGACGGGCTTTGCATCGGCAAAGGCGGGCAGGGTGCGATAGGCGGCCAGCAACTGTTCGGCTAGCGCCGGATCATGAATGCCGCTGGCATCGAACGCATAGGCAAGCGCCTCAGCCGTCACTTGCGCAAAATCGGCATGGCGGCCCATCAGGCTGCGCAGCCAGGAATATTCGAGTTGTTTGCGCCGCCAGAGTTGGCCTACGGCCTCGGCACGATCGCCCAGCAAGACGGCCGTTGGCGCGGCAACGTCGAACAGCGTGCCATAGGCATCGAAGACGACGGCCTGGCAGCGCGCGAAAGCTTCCATGCGCTATTGCGGACCGCGGCGCGTCAGGTCCTGCTGCAGCGACTGGACCATCTGCGAGGTGCCGAGCCGGTGGCGGTAGACTTCCAGATTCTCCATGACGCGCTGCACGTAATTGCGCGTTTCCGATAGTGGGATCGTCTCGACCCAATCCACCACATCGACACCGTAGTCGCGCGGATCGCCGAACGCCTGGATCCACTGATTGACCCGGTCGGGTCCGGCGTTATAAGCGGCAACCGCCAGAACATAGGACTGATCGAAGAACACCAGCAGTTCCTGCAGATAGGCCCGGCCGAGCCGGATGTTGTAGTCGCCATCCTTGACCAGGTCCTTCGGACGGTACTTCGTCTTGAGCGTCTTGGCGACATGCTTGGCGGTAAAGGGCATCAGCTGCATCAGGCCCAGCGCACCGGCGGAGCTGACCGCCTTCACGTCGAAGGCACTCTCCTGGCGGATCACGGCAAGCAACAAAGCGGGCTCTGGACCCTGACCCTTCGGAATTGTGCGCAGCGGGAATAGATAATCGATCATCTCCACACCCTTGGTGTGGGCGGCCTTGGCAACCATCACCGCATAGTCCTCGCGGCCGATGCCCGGACCCAGATCGGCGATCATGCGCAGCGTCGTGGGCTCGTCCGTCTCGTCGGTCATCTTCTGCAGGAAGGGCCGGGCGCGGTCGGACTGGTCGAGCTGGGCCAGCAAACGAACCACACGCACCAGTTCGCGGCCTTCGAAAGCCAGGCGCTCGGCCTTGCTGGGTTGGGGCATCGGTCCGAATTGCAGGACGTCTCGGCTGCCGACACGCGAGGCGGCGAGCTGGCCGTAATACGTGCTCAGGTTCGATGCCGCTGCGCGATACCAGTTCTGCGCCGTCGCCAGGTCGCCCATCTCCTCGGCCGCGCGTCCGGCCCAATAGGCGCCGCGCGCCTTGCTGATGGCCGAGGACACGCCGGTATAGAGGCCGGTAAAGTGGGTATAGCTCTGCCGGAAGTCATCGAGGAAACGCAGCGCGATCCAGCCCGAGAGCCACTCGCCATCGGCAAAGGTAACGCCATCGGTCGCCTGATGGCCCGAGGCGAGGCGATAGCCCACCGACATGTCGCCGCGCAGCACGGCGCGGCGCGCTGCATCCTCCAGTTCTGGCCACATCAGATCGGGACGGCTGATGGAGGGCGGCGGCGGATCGAGCACGGCGGCAGCGCCGATATAGTCGCCGGCCTTGCGGCGGTTGCGCGCAAGTTCGTAGAGCAGACCCGCATCATGCTGCAAGGCTGGCGGCACATTCCCCACGGCGATTGCCGCGGAATCGTCCTTCTTGGCAAGCGCGATGCGGGCAACCGCCAGCGCCTGATGTCCGGAATCAACATAGACCAGTACCCGGCCGGCACCCTGTTCATCGTGGCTCCAAAGCAAACGGTCAAGCCGGGCGATGTGATCGTCGGGGCGCAGGTAACTCGCGAACTCCGCCAGGAAAGCGCTTTCATCGTCGGTACTGTCGAAATTCTCGTCGCGCCAGGCCTGGCGAAGAAAGCTTGCGGCCTGGTCCTTTTGGCCGCCGGCAAGCAGCGCGCGGGCGAGAGCCGCAGCGCCATAGGCCGTCTGCGGATCGCGGCCGTGAAACCAGGCAATGGTCGCCTGCGCCGTCAGGTCCGGCGGCATGGCGCGCTCGCCCATGGCCTGCAACGTGTTCTGATAGGGCCAGCCAGGATTGTCGTGCTGGAACTGCGTAATCTCGGTGAAGGAGCGGCCGGGCCCCGGACGGGTCAGATCCAGCCACTGGATTACCTTGGCAGGCAGCTTGTTCTTGGCCTGGCCGGCGAGCCGGCGGGCATCGGCCCACTTATCCTGCTCCACCGCCTTGAAGGCAGCGCGATAGATCGCCTTGTCGCCGGCCGTAAGGGTTTCGGCGCCGACGGGCGCCGCCCAGGCGGCAAGAAGCAGAACGACCAGGAGCGGGAAGAGAGTGCGAATCGTCACCGGAACCTCGATACCATCGGCGGAGAATAGCGGAAGTGGAACGCGAAAGACCATGTGGCAAACGCCGTCACGGCTGGGTTTGCCGTGACTTGGGCCGTGACTTGGGCCGTGACGGGGGCCGTCACCGGGTGACGGTCGACAGGGGCGGGCGCTTGCGCTAGAAGCGCGAACGAAGCAGGGAGGGTGTGGTGGACAGACAGTTCGACGACGTGCGCAGCATGGTCGAGGCGCTGCAGCCGAGCTACCCGGTCTATTGCCTTCGCCCCCATGTGTTGCGCCAGACGACGCAGCGTTTCCTCGAACTGTTTCCCGGCCGCGTTCTCTATGCGGTGAAATGCAATCCGCATCCCAGCGTGCTGCGTGCCCTCTACGCTGCCGGCATCCGGCATTTCGATACGGCCTCGCTGCCGGAGATCGCCTTGATCCGCGAGAGCTTTCCCGACGCCGGCGCCTATTTCATGCATCCGGTCAAATCGCGCGCGGTGATCCACGCCGCCCAGCGGATCTACAACATCGATACCTACGTCGTCGATCATGAGAAGGAGATCGTCAAGGTCATCGACGAAACCGGCGGCGGCGAGGGCATCTGCATCGTCGTGCGCGTGGAAACCCCCCAGGTGGAAGGGACATTCTTCCACCTCTCGGCCAAGTTCGGCGCCAAACCGCAGGAGGCCGCCCAGCTGCTGCGCCAGGCGAGTTCCCAGGGTTGCCAGGTCGGCCTTGCCTTCCATGTCGGCTCGCAATGCCTGTTCCCCTCTGCCTATCGCACGGCGTTGCATATCGTCGGCGAGACGATGGAGGCGGCGAAAACGCCACTGCAAATCCTGGATGTCGGTGGTGGCTTCCCCGCGCAATATGTCGGCGTGAACATGCCGCCGCTGGAAGATTTCATGACCGCGATCGAGGCCGGTGTGCGCGACCTCAAACTCCGGCGCGACTGCATCCTGATGTGCGAGCCCGGCCGCGCTCTGGTGGCCGACAGCGTCTCCATCATCGTCCAGGTCCAGCTGCGCAAGGGCAATCAGCTTTACATCAACGACGGAATCTATGGCTCGTTCGACGAGATGGTCGTGGCCAAGACCAAGGTGCCCTCGCGCATGGTGCGGCTGCGTGGTGAGTCAAGCGCAGCACTGCAATCCTTCGTGCTGAATGGCCCGACCTGCGATTCACTCGACGTGCTGCCCGGCACCTTCGAACTGCCCGGCGATATCGAGGATGGTGACTGGATCGAGATCGACCGCATGGGCGCCTATTCCAACGCCACGGCCACCCATTTCAACGGCTTCCATCCGGAAACGCTGGTCGTCACCAACGACCAGCCCATGGCCGCGGTCTGAGGATTCAGGCCCGCGCCGGATGGGTGAGGTCGGCGAGCGAAAGCGCCGCAAGCGACAACAGCACCACCAGCCCGCCGGCTATCGCCCGCCAGCCGGGATCTTCGGCCACCACAAGCCAGACCCAGAGCGGTGCCAGCACCGTCTCGAGCAGCGACATCAAGCCCGCTTCGGCGGCCGGCACCAGCTTCGCGCCAGCAAGATACAGGATCAGGCCTAGGCCGAACTCGACGGACCCGAGCAAGGTCATCAGCGCGACATCCCTGGGGCCGGCTTGCGCAAAGTCGGCGAAGGGCAGGAAGGAGAGGCCCGAGAGGATTGCCGCAAGGCAGACGGCGGGCATCAGATGCACGCCGGGGTGGCGGCGGGTAATGACGGTTACCACGGCGAACAGCGTGGGCACGCCCAGCGCCAGCAGATCGCCGATCCAGGCACCCTCGCCGTAATTGCCCGAAACCATCAGCGCCACGCCGGCAAATGAGACCAGGATGGCAAACGCAACGCGCAGGCGGATTGCTTCGCGCATGACGAGCCAGGCCGCCAGTGCGGTAAATAGCGGCGTCAGGCTCAGTATCACCACCACATGAGCAACGGTGGTGAAGTGCAGCGCGGCCATGTAGCAGCTTGAATCGGCGGCGAAGAATACCCCGACGAGAAACCCCGGCCAGCCCAAGGCACGCAGGGCATTCCACGGACGGCCGCCGGATTTCAGCGTGATGACGATCAGCAGCACGACCGCCGCGGCCAGCGCGCGCCCGCACATGGTTGTCGTGACACCGGTGCCGATCAGCCGGAACAGCAACCCGCCGAGGCTCCAGACAATGGCGGCGCCGGCCACCAGCAGCAGGCCGCGGCGATGATCGAGAGTCATGGCGAGCCCATCAGGCCACAACCCGCCGGCGCAGATGGAGCGTCGTGATGCAGGCACGCTTGCGAATCGTGATGAACAAGAACATCGTCGCCGCGGCGGAAATCGAGCGCCAGAATACCGTTGTCCAGGAGTCAATATGGACAGACCGCAATTCACAAAGACCGGATGAGACATGCGGCATGGAAGACTCAGGATCGATCGGGAAGAGCAAGGCAGGGCGAGCAACCGCGCGAAGGATTGCCTAACATGAGCGGAGCGGGGCTGTCCATGCGGGCGGGACATGTGCGGTGCCTGTCGGCGGCAGGCTTTCACCGAATGGCGTATGTGGAATTCCTGCCTGCGAGTACCCCGTCTGCACCACCCGTCATCTGCGTGCATGGGCTCACCCGCAACGGCCGCGATTTCGATCGCCTTGCCACGGCCCTATCGGCATCGCGCAGGGTCGCTTCTCCCGATGTGGTGGGACGCGGGCAAAGCGAATGGCTGAGCGATGCTGCCGGCTATGGTTACCCGCAATACTGCGCCGATATGACGGTGCTGCTGGCACGCCTGGGCACGGAGCAGGTTGATTGGGTCGGCACATCCATGGGCGGGCTGATCGGCATGATGCTGGCTGCACAACCCAATTCGCCGATCCGCAGGCTGGTGATGAACGATATCGGTCCCTTCGTACCGGCGGCGGCCTTGCAGCGCCTCGGCGGCTATGTCGGCAAGGACCCGAATTTCGATGATCTGGCTGGTGTCGAAACCTATCTGCGCCAAACCCACGCGCCCTTCGGCGCCATCGACGATGCGGGCTGGCAGCATCTCGCCCAGCACGGCCATCGCAGGCTCCCGGACGGAAAACTTGGTCTGGCCTATGACCCGGCCATCGGTCGCGTGTTCGCTGGAACCATCAGGGATGTCGACCTTGCCGCCATCTGGCAGCGGGTTAAGTGCCCGGTGCTGGTGTTGCGCGGCGCTGAATCCGATCTGTTGCCGGCGTCGACCGCGCGCGACATGGCAGCGAAGGCGGAAATCATCGAAGTCGCGAATACCGGCCATGCCCCGTCGCTGATGGTAGCCGACCAGATCGAGATCGTTCGTTCGTGGCTGGCGCGGCCCTGACCTTTCCCACCTTCCGCAGCCGCGCGCCCTGGTGGGGTCGCGATCTGCAGACAATGCGCAGCGCGATCCTGTCGCTGCCCACGCAATTGCCCGACCCACCCGGCGAGCGTATTCGCTTTCCCCTGGCCGATGGCAGCGGTGATGTGCTGCTTGGCATGCTGCATATCCCGGCCGGTGGCAGCGAGCGGCCGCTGGTGATGTTGATCCATGGCCTGACCGGCAGCGAGGACAGCAGCTATGTCGTCGCCAGCGCCCATCATTTTCTTTCCCTGGGCTATCCCGTGCTGCGCCTCAATCTGCGCGGCGCCGGGCCTTCGCAGGGCCATTGCCGCTATCGCTATCACGCCGGGCGCAGCGAAGACTTGCGCCTCGTTCTCGGTTCCATGGACGGCCACCTGGCCGGTCGAGGCCTGTTCCTGGTCGGCTTTTCGCTGGGCGGCAATGTGCTGCTGAAATATCTGGGTGAAGCTGGCCGGCGCGCCATGGTGCTGGCGGCGGCCAGCATCTCGGCACCCATCGATTTGGACGCCGCGCGCCGCTGCCTGATGCGGCCCCGCAATATTTTCTATCACCGCTATCTGCTGGCGCGGCTGAAAGGCGAAACGCGCGGCCTGGCCCTCAGCGACAGCGAAGCGCGAATCTTGGACGAAGTAAGGACGATCTTCGAATTCGATGACCGTATCCTGGCGCCGCGGATCGGCTTTGCCGGCGCGCTGGACTATTACCGCAATTCCATGGCGTTGCCTTATCTCGCCGATATCGCCGTGCCGACCCTGGTGATCCACGCCCAGAACGATCCGTGGATTCCCTACGCTGCTTATCGCGATTTCGCCTGGCCCACGAACCCGCGGCTCGCTCCGCTGTTCCCGACCGCCGGCGGCCATGTCGGATTTCATGGCCGTGCCTCGGCCACGCCCTGGTACAATTTCTGCCTGGCACAATTCTTCGAGCGCGGCCGAATTAAAAGCGCGTGATCTCGATATCGAGGTTCAAGACGCTGAGCGAGGCACCCTCGCCGAAGATCGCCGTATCCGCCCGTTTGCGCAGCGTAACGACCAGGCCCTCGGCTTCGGCATAGCCCTGCGCCACCGAATTGGGCGAGAGCGCGAAGGCGTTGATCAGCTTGCGCATGCTGTCGGGGTCGAAAATTCCACCCATTTGCAGCGGACCCGCGGCCGGATCGTTGGCCAGAGTCTGCGGCTTGCGCTGCGCAGCGATAGCGACATGACCCGATAGCGGCTCGAACCGATCGCCGTCATTCAACAGGCTGAGCGTGAAGCCCCTGAGATTGGTGATGGATGCGCCGGGTCCGCGCTGGATGAAGGCGACGCTGCTGCTGCCCATGACACGCCAAAGCCCGCCATCGCCAGGCACCACCACCGCCGTGGTCTCGTCGATGCCCACACTGGCCAGTGCCCTGGTCTTGGCCAGGGCATAGAGGTTGCGGCCGATCAGGCCTTTGGTGAAAAAATGGCCGTCGATCAGCACATCGCCGACGAACCGATAGGCCGGCGCCTGATAGAGCACGCCAGTGGTAAGCGCCGCGATGCTGCTCTTGGCGCTGCATTCGCAGAGCGTAACCGGCCCGACAATCATGGCGCCGGCGCTGGTGCCGGCGACGACGGCGCCCGCCTTGTCGTAGCGGTTGCGGATAACCTGAAGGGCGGGGCTATCCGACTTGCCCACGAGCAGGCCTTTGGACAGCAGTTCGGGATTACCGCCGTTGAAGTAGTAGCCGGTGCAGCGATTCAGCGCCTCGATCACCCTGGGATCGTCAGCCGTATCCGCCGTGATGTTCAGCGTCAGCATGTCGACACCGTCATAGGCATCGAAGCGGTCATAGGGGTCGCCCTTGCCGCCGGCCGCGGTATCGATCAGGCACAGAACCGGCTTCGGCCCGGCATGAGCGACAATGAGTTCGCTGGCGGCATCGAGATAGCTGCCGCCGCCTTCGAGAACCAGAATCCCGCGCCCCGCGACTTGCGCCACCGGCTTGATCGCAGAACCGCCGCGCGCGGTTACCTCGAAGACGGGACCGCCGGACTGGATAACCCGCACATTGTCATTCCCGGTCGCGCAGGCGCCCAAAAACAAAAGCGCCGCGAGCAAGGCCGCGGCGTGGGAAGTCCGGGTCATATCGTTCAGCCAGCTTTCAGGCGTCGCGCCATGTCGACGGCAGCATAGGTCAGGATGCCGTCCGCGCCGGCCCGCTTGAAGGCGAGCAGGGTTTCGGCCATGGCCCGCTCGCCATCCAGCCAGCCGCGCTCGGCCGCGGCCTTCACCATCGCGTACTCGCCGCTGACCTGATAGGCGAAGGTGGGCAGATGGAAGGCCTGCTTCACCCGATGCAGCACGTCGAGATAGGGCAGGCCGGGTTTCACCATCACCATGTCGGCGCCCTCGGCGATATCGAGCGCCACTTCGCGCAGCGCCTCGTCGCCATTGGCCGGGTCCATCTGGTAGGTGCGCTTGTCGCCCTTGCCCAGCGATGACTTGGAGCCGACGGCATCGCGGAACGGCCCATAAAAGGCGGAAGCGTATTTGGCGGCATAGGCCATGATGCGCACATCGCCATAGCCGGCCTCGTCCAGCGCATCGCGGATGCGCCCCACGCGCCCGTCCATCATGTCGGATGGCGCAATGATGTCGACGCCCGATGCCGCTTCCGACAACGCCTGGCGGCACAGGATTTCCACCGTCTCGTCATTCAGGATGCGGCCATCGACCAGCAACCCGTCATGGCCATGGCTCGTATAGGGGTCCAGGGCGACATCGCAGATGATGCCGATATCGGGCACCGCGGCCTTCACCGCGCGGATGGCGCGATTGCAAAGATTGTCAGGCCGCCAGGATTCTTCACCCTGATCAGATTTGAGATTGGCAGGCACCACCGGGAACAGGGCCATCGCCGGAATGCCGAGTTCGGCGGCCTCACCGGCGGCATCGACAAGAGCCTCGATCGAGAGGCGATCGACCCCTGGCATGGAGGAGACGGGCTGGCGTGCGCCGGCACCTTCCTGGACAAAGACAGGCCAGATCAGATCTTCGACGGCCAGCCTGTTCTCCGCCACCAGCCGGCGGACCCAATCCGTGGCCCGGTTGCGGCGCATGCGCAGGCGCGGATATTGCCCGGCCGATTTCAATTCGGAAGCCGGCTCGCTCGATTGCTGCTCTTTGGGGTTGCGCCGCATGACGGGTTAAAGACTAGCACGCGCAAGGGTGTGGGCAAAGCTGTGCGGGGCACCAGGCCGCAGGCCTTCCGGCCATTGGGTGGCAGGCCTTCCGGCCATTGGGCCGCAGGCCTTCCGGCCATTGGGCCGCAGGCCTTCCGCCCGGACCGAAGTCCGGGCGGGCAGGGCAGGAGATTACTCCGCGGCCTTGGCCAGGTTGGTCACGGATTTCAGCGCCTGGTCGAGATCCGCCAGGATGTCGTCGATATGCTCGATGCCGACGGCGAGGCGAACATAGTTGTCCGAAACGCCGGTCTTCAGCTGCTCGGCAGGGTCGAGCTGGGAGTGGGTGGTGCTCGCCGGATGGATGGCGAGGCTGCGCGCATCGCCGATATTGGCGACATGATAGAAGAGCTTCAGCGCGTCGATGAATTTTCGGCCCGCTTCCTTGCCGCCCTTGATCTCGAAACCCACCAGGCCGCCCAAGCCGCCCTTGAGATAGGTGTCGGCGCGCCGCTTCTGCTCTCCCTGCCACTGGCTGGGGTGATAGATCTTTGTCACCACCGCCTGTTTTTTCAGGAAGTCGACCACTGCCTGGGCATTGCGCGAATGCTCGCGGATGCGCAACGGCAGCGTCTCCAACCCTTGCAGGAACAGGAATGCATTGAACGGGCTCAACGCCGCCCCCAGATCGCGCAGCAGGGTCACCCGCGCCTTGATGATATAGGCGATGGGTCCCAGCGGCTTGACGGCCTGGGTCCAAACCGCGCCGTGATAGCTCGGGTCTGGCGTATTCAGCAGCGGAAAACGTTCGGCGTGCTTTTCCCAGTCGAAATTGCCGCCATCGACGATCACGCCGCCGATGGAGGTGCCATGGCCGCCGATGTATTTCGTCGCCGAATACACGACGATCGCCGCACCATGTTCCAGCGGACGGCAGAGAACCGGTGCTGCCGTATTGTCCATGATCAGCGGCACGCCCAGCTTGCGGCCGATATCCGCCACTTCCTTAATGGGGAAGATGTGCAGTTTCGGATTGGGCAGGGTCTCGGCGTAGTAGGCGCGGGTCTTGGCATCCGTCGCCTTGGCGAAGGCCTGGGGATCGGTGGGATCGACGAAACGAACCTCAATGCCGTGATCCTTCAAGGTGTTGGCGAACAGGTTCCAGGTGCCGCCATAAAGATCGGTCGAGCTGACGATGTTATCGCCGGCGCGCGCAATGTTCTCGATGGCAAAGGCTGATGCCGCCTGGCCCGAGGCGAGCGCCAGTGCCGCGACGCCGCCCTCCAGTTCGGCGATGCGCTTTTCCAGCACATCGGTCGTCGGATTCATGATGCGGGTATAGATGTTGCCCAGTTCCTTGAGGGCGAACAGGTTCGCAGCATGTTCGGTATTGCGGAACTGGTAGGAAGTCGTCTGATAGATCGGCACCGCCACCGCGCCGGTCGTGGGGTCCGCGCGGTAGCCGGCATGGAGCACGATCGTCTCTGGGTTCTTGCTCATTCAATATCTCCTTGGATCAAACAGCAAACCGGGATCAGGCGGCTACCGGCTGTCGGCCGGAAATATGCACAACGTCCAGTTTGGTTGGCGTGACATTGCGAAGTATGTCCAGCACCGGGCAGTGGGCGTCAACGAACTGACGCAGGCGTTCGATCTCCTCCGCGCTGGCCGGGCTTTCGATTTCGACCACAGCCCTGACGTCACGAAAACCGGGGCGGACCGATTCATCGACTGCGAACAACCCGCGCAGATCGGTCCGTCCCTCGACCTTCACGGAAACATGGCTCAACGGGATGCCAAGACTTTCCGCATACAGCCGATAGGTTACTTCCTGGCAAACGCCAAGGGCCGCCAGGATCAGTTCCGTGGGCTTGGGCCCACTGTCGCTGCCGCCGAGCGCATGAGGCTCGTCAACGGTGATGCGAAAATCGCGTATCCGCGCCTCGCTGCGCAACCCCGCCACCTGGCGGGTCGCGACTGTCAACGTTGCCAGCGCCTCGGCCGGCCGTTCCTGCAAATGCGCCTGGTTCGCTGCAAAGATATTCTTCAATTCGATAGCCATCGTTGGCCTCCTTTGCTTCTCGTGCGGGGCCACACGATGGTTAAGACGCTTTAGCGTTTGATGACGCGGCGCAAGCTGCCCCTCAAATCTCCGCGGGTCCGTTGGCTCCGGTGGACCGGTCCGGTCAAAACAAAAAACCGCCTCAGCTATCGCCGGGCGGTTTACGTCCGTCGCTTTAGCTGAATTTATAACGCGCCCGCAAGCTGAAGGCTTCAAATCGGCGCGAAGGGTTAGATAGCGATTCTACCCGCAGGCGTCAATCGCGAAAATCAAACCCCAATTCTTGGGCTAATCAGCCCGGGTCAGTTCGGGTCCAGGTCGATTTCCTTGGCGGTAGCCTCGCCCACATCGATCTCGCGAAACCCCTCGGGCGAATAGCCGCGGGACTTGCAATCCTTGTTGCCCTCGATCGTGAATTTTTGGTCCTTGGTGCAGAAGATGTAGTCGCCATCCCACTTACCGGAATCGGATTCTGCATAGTAGTAATAGTAGCGGGACTTCAGCACGCCGCCGAGCGGGACCTTGCACTGGCTCGGATCGATGGTCCACCAGCCCTCCGAGGTCCACTCGTTGCTATCGGGCGAGTTGTAACCGATGACCAGGCTGACCTGTTCATTGGTGTGATTGCAGAATTTGAGTTCGGCATGCGCCACACCGGCAAAGGTGGACACCGCAAGAAGCGCCATAAAACCGGACAGCGTAGCCAGAAGCCTGCGAGACATGTTGTAAAACCCCCCTATGCACGTATCCCGAAATGCCACGTTCCGCGTAAAATATTGCCGAACCCCCGAGAGAACGCAACGGATTCGCGAATTGGCCGGTGACATTCATTTTGAGACCGTCGCCGGCACGGCCTGGGCCACCCTCGACCGCCCCAAAGCCTTGAATGCGCTCAGTTTGCCCATGATCGGTTCCCTGACCGACTGGATGGGGCGAGCACTCGCCGATAATAAAATTTCCGCCTTGGGCATCCGGTCGGGCAGTGCCACGGCTTTTTCCGCCGGCGGCGACGTTCGGGCACTTTACGCCGCCCGGCAGAAGAATGACCGCGCGGCTCTGTACGAATTTTACCGGCAGGAATATCGCCTCAATCGGGCGATCCGGCATTGTCGCAAGCCTTACCTTGCCCTGATCGAGGGCCTCGTCATGGGCGGCGGGGCGGGGGTCTCCATCAACGGCAGTCACCGCCTGGTCGGACCCAATGCCCATTTCGCCATGCCTGAGACAGGCATCGGTTTTTTCCCGGATGTCGGCGGCAGCTGGTTTCTGTCGCGTTGCCCGGGCGAGATCGGCCTCTATCTCAGCCTCAGCGGTGCCACCCTGGGGCCGGCGGACATGCTCTATGCAGGTCTTGCCACTCATTTCGTGCCGGCCGGTTCCTCGGTCACGAGCCTTGGTGATCTGGCAACTCTTCCGACGGAAGCGGGTCGCGCCCCACTGGCTAACCTGCGGACGGCCATTGATCGCTGCTTTTCGGGCAACAGTGTGGAGGCGATCCTGGCCGCCCTGGATTCCGAGGGCAGCGATTGGGCAATCGAGACGGCCGAGATCATGCGCAAGAAATCGCCGCTGGCCCTCAAGGTCACCCTGCGGCAGCTACGCAAGGGCAAGCATCTCGATTTCGATCAGGCCATAGTGATGGAATACCGGCTGGCCCGGCATTTCATGGCCGGGCGCGAATTCTTCGAAGGCGTGCGCGCAGCCGTTATCGACAAGGATCGCAAACCTCGATGGAATCCGCCGACGCTGGGCGAGGTCACCGAGGTAATGGTGGAATCCTGCTTCGCGCCGGCGGATGGAACGGATCTGACCTTCGAATAGGAGATCGTCATGGCAGCAATCGGGTTTATCGGCCTTGGCAATATGGGCGCACCGATGGCGCGTAACCTGCTGAAGGCAGGCCACGGGCTGCGTGTGTTCGATCTCGCTGCCAACGCCGTGGCCGAATTGACGGGCGCCGGCGCGCAGGCGGCCGCCAGCGCGGGCGATGCCGCCAAAGGGGCGGAGATTGTCATCACCATGCTGCCAGCCGGCCAGCATTCCCGTGCGGTCTATCTGGGCGAGGCGGGTTTGATCGCCCAAGCGCAAAAAGGCGACCTGCTGATCGATTGCTCGACCATCGATGTTGCAACATCGCGCGATATCCACGCGGCCGCGGCCAAAGGCGGTATCAGTTGCCTGGATGCACCGGTCTCCGGCGGGGTTGCGGGTGCGGCCGGCGCCACGCTCACCTTCATGGTGGGTGGCAGCGCCGAAGCCTTCGCCCGCGCCGAACCCATCCTGCGAACCATGGGCAAGGCTGCCATCCATGCGGGCGGTCCCGGCAATGGCCAGGCGGCCAAGATCTGCAACAACATGATCCTCGGCATCTCGATGATCGCCGTCAGCGAGGCCTTCGTGCTGGCGGAGAAACTGGGCCTGTCCGATGCCACGCTGTTCGAGGTTGCATCGCGCGCCTCCGGGCAATGCTGGTCGCTGACTTCATATTGTCCGGTACCCGGACCCGTGCCGGAGTCGCCAGCCAATAACGGCTACCGGCCAGGCTTCACCGCGGCGATGATGCTGAAGGATCTGAAACTGGCGGAAGATGCCGCGAAGACCAGCGGCGCCGGCACTCCACTGGGCAACGCCGCGACCGATCTCTACGAGCGCTTTGTTGCTACCGGTAAGGCCGGCACCGATTTCTCTGGCATCATTGAGTGGCTGCGTACCGCCGCCTGATTCGGCCAGTCACATGTCAGGGGGGTCGGTTATGCGAACTGGGAGAACGGAAGGACAACCCAACGGTTCTGGCCCGAGCGAGGCTCGATGTTTTCCTCGAAAAATTTGAGCGAAGTCTACCAGAGGACTGGTTACACGGGTTTCCGTCTCAGCCGGTTTACCGCGCTGGTGATGGCACGCAATGAAGCGGTGACGATGCTGTTGTTCATGCCAACACCGAACAGAGAAAGTCCGTTGGGTCGGCTCATTTCGACGTAAGCGATGGCGGTAGCGTTCGCTCCTCGTCCAATCGAGTGCTCGTGATAGTCCAATATCTCGAAATCTTCGCCGATGACTTTGGCCAACGCCCCGAGATAGGCGTCCACCGGGCCATTCCCGCGCCCTTCGATCTTTTTTCGTGTGCCGTTATCAATGATGGTGGCTTCAAGTCCGCGCATCCCATTCTCTTCAGGCCAAGTCCGGTGGTCGACAAGGTCGAGGGGAGCCTGCTCGCCGAGGTATTCGCGCTGAAAGCATTCCCAGATGCGCGCGGACGTGAGTTCAGTGCCGTCGCTATCGGCGATTTGCTGAACGATCTTGCTGAACTCGATCTGTAATTTGCGTGGTAATGCCACTCCGTAATCCTGCTCAAGAACATAGGCGACCCCGCCTTTGCCGGATTGGCTGTTAATACGGATGACGGCCTCATAGCTGCGACCGACATCCTGGGGATCAATTGGTAGATAGGGAATTTCCCACAATGGCGAATTGCTGCCGCGTCTCGCTTTGAAGCCCTTATTGATGGCGTCCTGGTGCGAGCCCGAGAAGGCCGTGAAGACAAGGTCGCCGGCGTACGGGTGGCGCGGATGGACCGGCAGTCGATTGCAATGTTCGGCGACCTGCCTCAATGCCTCAACATCCGAGATATCGAGGCCGGGATCGATTCCTTGCGTGAACATATTCAAGGCGAGGGTGATGATGTCTACATTGCCGGTGCGCTCGCCGTTGCCGAACAGAGTACCCTCAATGCGGTCTGCACCGGCCATCACGCCAAGTTCAGCCGCGGCCACGCCGGTGCCCCGATCATTGTGTGGGTGGAGAGACAGGATAATTGAATCGCGGTTTTTTATGTTGCGGGAGAACCATTCGATTTGATCGGCATAAATGTTGGGCGTTGCCATCTCGACCGTAGCTGGAAGATTGAGGATCAGTTTGTTCGAGGGAGTGGGGTGAAACACCTCCATGACGGCTTCGCATATCTCCTTGGCGTAATCGAGTTCAGTCCCAGTGAAGCTCTCTGGCGAATACTCGAAGGAGATTTTGCTTTCGCCAGCGACATCCTTAGCGAGATCGCGAATGAGCGCGGCACCATCAGTGGCGATCTTGGTGATGCCGG
>DASXQK010000235.1:0-3602 GCA_036493015.1 Dongiaceae bacterium
CTCTTCCTGGCGATCGAGCTGACAGAGGATGACCGGCTGCCCGCTCTCAAGACCGGCGAACAGCGCGTTATCGAGATGCTCGGCGCCATGGCCGTTCCAGCGATACTGCCAGACGCCGTGACGCGCGAGCCTGAGCACCTCGCCCGACCAGTCGCTGCGGTCCAGCGCAAGAAGGACATCCAGATTCAAATCGCGAAGTTCGCCGACGGCCTCGGGGGCGAGCGCCCAGCCAGCACCGTTTCCCGGCACTGCCTGACAGGACAGTTGTCTCGCATCGGGAAAATGCGATTTGGGATGGGTAGATGCATTGCTGCGCGGGCGGTGGCGCGTGGCCAGGCGACGGTCGAGGCGCTCATGAAGGACCAGCGCGCGGTTTCGTTTCTGCGATGCGGAAACCGAGGCCGTATAAGCCGCAAGGCAGACGATCGTCGCCGCTTCGCAGGCTGCGAGAGCCTGCAGCAAGACCGCAACCCCGGCCGGCAAACCGCCGGCCTTGAACAACAGGCCGACGCGCAAGCGGGGGTTGGCGGCAGGTGCTGCGACATAGAGGGGGGATGAAACGACATCCCCGGCAGGTTCGCGCGCGCCTTCCTCATCCATAGCGACAGACATGCAATTCCCCCGTGCGCGCTGTTCTAACGCAATGGCGAGGCCGGAACAAACGCCGGCCATCGCCGTGCCCGTAATGCGACAAACACGGGCTTGCCTTCCTGACGCCGAGCGGTCAGGTTCCGGGGCCGATCGAGGGGTCCTGATCCGACCAACGGAGCTACTCACGTGATGATCTCCCGCCAAATCCCGCGCCGAGTGCTGCTGCCGGCGGCCCTCCTTCTCGCGCTTGCCGCGGTGCTCTTTGTTCCCGCTGCCGCCTTCGCTCACGCCATCATCGTCTCGTCCAAGCCGGCGGCCAATTCCCAGGTGCCACAGGGCCCCGTCGATATCCTGCTTCAATACAACAGCCGTATCGACGCCACCCATTCGCGCGTCAGCCTGGTGGACCCCGCCGGTAAGGTGACGGCGCTGAATGTTGCGGGCGGCGAGGTGGCCGGCTCGCTGAGTGCGACGGGCACGACCGATGCGCCGGGCAAATGGATCATCCGCTGGCAGGTGCTGTCCATCGATGGCCATATCACCCGCGGCGACATTCCTTTCCAGGCGGTCGCCAAAACCACCCCATGAGCGCGCTGTTCAGCATCTCGGCGTTTTTCAGTGTCATCATCCATGGGCTGGATCTGATCGCGCAAAGCGTGCTGCTGGGCAGCGTGTTCTATCTGCTGCTGCTGGCACGGCCCTTGGCCGCGCGTCTTGGCGTGAATGCGGTGCTGATCCTGGCGCAGACGCGCCGGGTCATCCAATACGCCGCCATCGCCGAGATCCTTCTGATTGCGTCTTCCACGGCATTGAACGCCGCGGTGCTGCAAAGCTCGCTGGATATGGCCTGGGGCGATATCGTCTCGGCCGGGTTCGTGCATACCGGATCGGCGAAGCTGATAGCGGCACTCGCCATGCTGCTCATCGCCTCATGGCGGCCGCTGGAATATCTTTCGACCCGCGCGGCGCTCGCCTTGTTGTGTATCGCCGTGATTGCCGCAGCCCTTGCCGACAGCCATGCGGTGGCACGGCTGGACGGGCGCACGGCCATGCTGGCGGCAAGTGCGCTGCATCAGATCGGGGCCGCACTCTGGCTGGGTGGCTTGCCCTGCTTTGCGCTGGCGCTGGCGAAAGTCGCGCCGGGTTCTTCGCTCGCGCTCATCGGGCAGCGCTATTCCGCCATGGCCATGGGCGGCGTTGCCATGATCGTCATCGGCGCGGTCGCCCTTTCCCTCGGTTATATCGGCTCGCTCGACGGTTTCTATGGCACCGCCTATGGCGCCATGGCGGCGACCAAGGGCGCGCTGCTGGGCGTGCTGCTGCTGCTGGGCTTGGGTAATTTTCTCAGTATCCGGCATTTTGCCGGCGAAGCTTCCTCATTCGGCCGCGTCCGGCGTTTCGTCGGGATCGAGATCGGCATTGCCGTTGCGATCCTGATGGCGGCTGCCTCCATCACCTCGCTGCCGCCGGCAATCGACCTGGCCAATGACCGTGTGAGCTTCGGCGAGATCATGCAGCGCATGGCGCCGGTGGTGCCGCGTCTCGCCAGCCCCGATCGCGCGACGCTGGGCACGCCGGTCTCCCAGGCCGAGATCGACCGCACCTGGCAGCTGAATGCGCAAGCCTCGGTTCCCGGCGCCACCGCCTTTCCCCCGCGCAGTGCCGCGCACATCGCCTGGTCGGAATACAATCATCATTGGGCCGGCGTGATTGTGCTGCTGATCGGGCTGTTCGCGTTTGCCGAGCGCAGCGGCTATGCGCCCTGGGCCAAGCATTGGCCGCTGCTGTTCCTGCTGTTGGCCGGATTCCTGTTTTTGCGCAACGATCCCGATGCCTGGCCGTTAGGTCCCATCGGCTTCCTCGACAGCTTGCGCGATCCCGAGGTTGTGCAGCATCGCTTCTTCGTGCTGTTGACGATTGCGTTTGCTTTTTTCGAGTGGGGCGTGCGCACTGGCCGGCTGAAGCGCCAGAGTCTGGCGCTGGTCTTCCCGCTGCTGACGGTGGTGGGGGCGACATTCCTGCTGGCCCATTCCCATGCCATCAGCAATGTGAAGGATCAGCTTCTGATCGAACTGACCCACCTGCCCATGGCCGTGCTCGGCATCGTCGCCGGCTGGTCGCGCTGGCTGCAGGTGAAAGATCCCGCCGGCGACGGGCGCTGGGCCGGCTGGGTCTGGCCGGTCTGCTTCGTGCTGATCGGCCTATTGCTGCTGGATTACCGCGAAGCCTGAGTGCCAGGCGGCGGGCGTCGCTGAAGGGGACAGCGGCAGCATCGCGCCCTTGGTCGGTGGGCCGGGATCGGGCAGGCCGATATTGCGCTCATGGGTCACGAAGGTAATGCAGCCCAGCGAGAATTCCGCGTCCCCGCTCAGCGAGACGATGGAAACCCGATCGAAGACCGGCGAGTTGGCGCTGACCATGATCTGGACGCCGATGGTGTTCCATTCGCCGGTCGAGCTGCTGCGGAAGGGCGCGCGGAGATAGGCTTGTGCGGCGAATGATGCCGGACCGGCGCTGAGCGAAATGCCGACGGCGCCCCGTCTGACGAAGACCCGGGCCAGCACATCCATCAGCAGGTAATCATATCCCGGCACCAGCCTGGGTGCTTCCAGCGGCTGATAGATGGCAAAGGCGCCGCCCCGGCCGATAACCTGCAGGCCGCCCACCGGCGACAGGCTGGTCTCCACATCCGCCGTTTCAATCTGCTTTTCGATACCCCAGAAGGCGGCAGCGGAAGGCAGCGCGATGAGGGTGGCGAATTTCTGCCGCTCATTGGCCGACCACGGTACGTCGAAATAGGAATTCAGCAGGCCCACCCCGAGGCCGAGGCATCCGGGCGCAGGCTCGGTTGTGGCCGCCGAGCGCGCAAGCGCAAGGCTTGCAAGCAGCCCGAGCGAGATCAGAAAGGTGCGACCTCTGGAACGCAATCGCGGGCTCCGCAAGCGAGAACGCCGTCAAACGCATCCATCGAAGATATCCATCATACACCGCGCCGGAGCCGAGACTAGCTG
>DASXQK010000236.1:0-9365 GCA_036493015.1 Dongiaceae bacterium
TGTCGCCTTTACCGGCTCGACCGAGACGGCCCAGGGCATCAACCGGGCGCTCGCCGCACGCAGCGGGCCTCTTGCCGCCCTGATTGCAGAGACCGGCGGGCAGAATGTGATGCTGGTCGATTCATCTGCGTTGCCGGAACAAGTGGTACGCGATGTGCTGATCTCGTCCTTCCAGAGCGCAGGCCAACGCTGCTCGGCGCTGCGCATCCTCTGCGTGCAGGACGATATTGCCGACAAGCTGATCGATATGCTGGCCGGCGCCATGGCCGAACTTCGCGTCGGTGATCCGGGGCTGCTGTCGACCGATATCGGCCCGGTGATCGACGGCGAGGCCAAGGCGATGCTGGATGCCCATGCCGCGCGCATGACGCGCGAGGGGAAACTGATTTACGAAATTTCCCTCGGCTACGATTGTGCGGAGGGTTGCTTCGTTTCGCCCCGGGCCTTCGAAATCGACCGGCTGGACCGCCTGCAGCGCGAGGTGTTCGGTCCGATCCTGCATGTCCTGCGCTTTCGCCAGGATCGCCTGGATCAAATCCTCGACAGTATCGATGGGCTTGGCTATGGGCTGACGCTGGGCATCCATAGCCGGATCGATGCGACCGTTCGCCACATCCATGAGCGGCTGCGCATCGGCAACACCTATGTGAACCGAAACATGATCGGCGCCGTTGTCGGGGTGCAGCCCTTCGGCGGCGAACGTTTGTCCGGCACCGGCCCCAAGGCCGGCGGCCCGCACTATCTGCCGCGCTTTGCCACGGAGCGTACGCTCAGCGTCGATACCACCGCTGCAGGCGGCAATGCTTCCCTGCTTTCGCTGAATGAGGAAGGCAGTTAATCCGCATTTCTCACTGGGGCGAGCACTCTGAAAAGTGTGGATTCAGCCTCGTTTTTGCCACGGTTCTCCCTTATAACAGCCTCCCACCAGAAACACCGGGGGGTGTCATGAGAAGTTACTGGCGTTTCGGCCTGGTCCTGCTTGTCGCGCTCGTTGCGTGCTCCGACAAGAAG
Organism: Dongiaceae bacterium; assembly: GCA_036493015.1. Classification (GTDB taxonomy): domain Bacteria; phylum Pseudomonadota; class Alphaproteobacteria; order Dongiales; family Dongiaceae; genus DASXQK01. The sequence continues at coordinate 1,012 of DASXQK010000236.1, forward strand.
GCAGAACAGGCCGCGTCTTTAAAGACCGAGATCGAGGCCCAGCTTGCCAAGGCGGCGGGGCCGGACAAAAAATTCCTGACCTATGGCGATGTGACGGTCACGCCGGGTGATGGCGATGCCTATAACGTCACCATCGACAAGGTCATGGTGACGGCGCCGGAGATCCAGCCGATCGACTTCGGCAAGGTCGCCTTCAAGGTCACGCCCGACGGCGACGACATCCGCAAATTCAGCGACCTCGCGATTCCGCCGCTCTACAAGCTCAAGGACACCGCTGGCGAGGAGATCGACGTCAATATCAATCTCGATCACGCCAGTGGCAGCTGGTCGAAAAGCCTCGGCCGCATCATGAGCTTCGACATGGCGGCGAAGTCCATCGATGTGACCCAGAACAGCAGCGGCGACAGCGCCACCGCGCTCAATGTCACCTATCTGGTCAGCTCCACCGATAAAGGCAGTGGCGTTTGGGACCAGAAGGGAACAGCCGCCGCCAAGCAGATCGTCTTCAAAAGCAAGGACGGTAATATGACGGCCGGCGACGTCTCCCTGACGTCGGAGATCGATGGCTGGAAGGTGGCGGAGTTCACGGCGCTGCAGGAGAAGTGGCAAGCGGCGATGAAGGATCCGAAGCCTGGCGAGGCCGCGCCGCTATTGATCAAGATGGTGGCGTTGATGAAGTCGGTGCATTCGGAGCTGGCGTTCGGCAATCTTTCGGCCGGCGAGGGCACCACCACCATGTTCTCCATCGGCAATGTTCATCTGGGCTTCGGTGCCGACGATCTCGATCAGCCGAAATCGAAGCTCATGCTCGCCCTGCGCTATGCCGGGCTGGTGATTCCCAACCTGGCCCAGGAGGCCGGCGCGGCGACGGCCGATCTCGTACCGGGTGATTTCGGCCTGGAAATCAATATGAACGACGTGCCGGTGCCGGCGGCGATCGCTGCCGCCGGGCAGAACATGGCCGGCGTCAACATGGCCGATGAAGGCTCCATGGCCGGCGCCGGGCTGATGATGGCCGGTGCCCTGCAGCAGGCAATGATCCAGGCGGCGACGAAGTTCAACATCAAGAACGGCTCGCTGAAGGCGCCGGCGGCTAGCGCCACCTTCAGCGGCGAAGCCCTGGCCGACAAATCGGCGGCCATGGGTGCCAGCGGCAGCATGGATATCGTCATCGCCGATCTCGACGGGGTGATTGCCAAGATTTCTGCCCATTCCGACGATCCTGCGGCGCAGGAGATCGTCGGCGTGCTGACACAGCTCAAGGCCATCAGCGATCATGGTACGGATGCATCCGGCAAGCCGACCGACCACTTCAAGATCACGCTCGATGCCCAGGGCAATACCCTGGTGAACGGCAAGCCGTTCACGCCGGGCGGCCCGTAGGAAAAGTAGCGAACAAAAAGGGCGGGTAGCCGACTGGTTACCCGCCCTTTTTCTTTGCGTCTGATTGCCTAAGCGTTTTGGGCGAGCCGGCCCTCGATGCTGGCGATAAACATCTTCTTCATTTCCGGGGCACCGGCGGGAACGGGATTGCTGCCCGCGGTGGGATCGACCGCCGCCATCTCCGACAGCTCGTCGATGCGCTCGCTGCCCACGCCGATATCCTTCAGCGTGTGAGGGATGCCGATCTCCTTGCGTAGCGCGATGACCCAGCTCATCACCGATTTGAAGGACGGGTTTGGCAGGCCAAGCCAGGCGGCCAGGCGCACCATTTTTTCCTCGATCGCCTCGCGGTTGAACTCCAGCACATAAGGCATCACCACGGCGTTGGTCAGCCCATGATGGGTGTCATAGACCGCACCGACCGGATGGCTCAGCGAATGAATGGCGCCAAGACCCTTCTGAAAGGCCGTGGCGCCCATGCTGGCCGCCACCATCATATTGGCGCGGGCCACCAGGTTCTTGCCGTCCTTCACCGCCGTGGTCAGCGAAACCTTGACCAGGCGCATGCCTTCTACCGCGATGCCGTCGGCCATCGGGTGAAAGCCCGGCGCGCAATAGGCTTCCAGGCAATGGGCTAGCGCATCCATGCCGGTCGCGGCCGTCACATGGGGCGGCAGGCCCACCGTCAGAGCCGGATCGGAGATGACGATGGAGGGCAGCATCTTGGGATGGAAAATGATCTTCTTGGTGTGGGTCGCTTCATTGGTGATGACCGAGGCGCGACCGACTTCCGAGCCGGTACCCGAGGTCGCCGGCACGGCGATGGTGGCGACGATGCCCTTGGGATCGACGCGGGTCCAGTTGTCGCCGACATCCTCGAAATCCCACATCGGCCGCTTCTGTCCGGCCATCAGCGCGATGGCCTTGGCAGCATCGAGCGCGCTGCCGCCGCCAAAGGCGATAATCCCGTCATAGCCGCCGTCGCGGAAGACTTTCAATCCGTCCTCGACGTTCTTGGAAACCGGATTGCCCTTGATATCGGCGAACAGGCCAGCCTGCAGCCCTGCTGCCTTCAGGCTCGCCAATGCCTCTTGAATCATGGGCAGCTTGGCGAGGCCCGGATCGGTGACCAGCAACGGCTTCTTGAAGCCGAGCTGCTTGCAGGCATCGGGCAATTCCTTGATCCGGCCGACGCCGAAGCGCATCGATGTCGGGTAGTTCCAATTGCCACGCAAGGCGGCGGCATCGTTTGCCATGATTTATCCCCGAATATTGGAATTGCCGATGTCCATAGCAGGAAAGGCCCATTACCGCCAGTTACGGCAGCGCGCCAAAGCCTCGCTGAATCGCGCCCGGCCGGACTCAGTCAACCGTCCTTGCGGCTGCATCACCCGGCTGGGGGCCGCGGCCGGCGGCAGGCTCGCCGGCGTGGCAAGGCCGGCCCCGATCAGGGTCAGCTGTGCGGTACCAAGACCCGTCAGGTCCGCGCTGGCCGCCACATTGACCGGGCGATTCAGCGCATCGGCCAAGAAGGCGCAGAAATAGGGATTCTTCGATAACCCGCCGTCAATGGAGATCGCGCCCGACAGCGGCGTGGCGCGATCCATCGCGGCGATCAGTTCGGCAGAGAGGAAAGCAATGCCCTCCAGCACCGCCTGAACCATGTCGGCTGGGCTCGTCTCCAAGCCCATGCCCAGCCAGAGGCCTGCGGCATTGCGGTCCCAATAGGGGGCGGCCAAGCCGGAAAGAGCTGGCACGAAAGCAAGGCCGCGCTCGATGGCCGGTGCGGCTACGAATTCGTTGATCTCGGCGAATTCCTTGAACAGGCCGAGACCTCGCGCCCAGTTGACGGCGGAGGCAGCGTTATAGACGCCGCCTTCGATCGCATAGGCCATGGGCGAACCGCCGATTTGCCAGGCGACAGTACGGTTCATGCCGGCGACAGCGTCCGGGGCGATATCGCGATGGGCGACGGCGAGTGCGAAGGCGCCCGTGCCAAAGGTGATCTTGGCTTGGCCACCTTTGCGGGCGCCATGGCCGAACAGCGCTGCCTGCTGGTCGACGAGATTGGCGCGGATCGGTAGTTTGCCGGCGGCACCGTAATCGCCGACCGTCGGCCTGATTTCCGCCAACGCGCCGATAGGCACACCGAACAAGCGGCAGAGGTCCGGGTCCCACTGCCCGGTCGCGAGATTCATCAGGCTGGTGCGCGACGCGGTGGTGACGTCCGTCGCATAAACGCCCGCCAGGCGGTCGAGGAAAAAACTGTCGCTGGTGCCGAGGCGCAGTTTGCCCCGCGCGAGTAGCGGCTTCGCCGCAGGCACATGTTCGATGATCCAGCGCAGCTTGCTGGCGGAGAAATAGGGATCGAGGGGAAGGCCGGCCCGCTCAATGGTCAGCGCTTCCGCGCCTTCGGCCTTCAGCCGCTCGATACTGTCCTGGGTGCGGGCATCCTGCCAGACGATGGCGTTGTGGACGGGCTCGCCGCTCTCCGCATCCCAGGCGACGACCGTTTCGCCCTGGTTATCGATGCCGAGCGCTTCGGCGTCGCCGGAAAAGGCCGCCAGGCGCCGCAAGTGATCGAGCAACTCGCGCGCGTCATGCTCAACCCACCCGGCCTGCGGAAATATCTGCTTGTGTTCGAAACTGCCCTGCAGGTCGAAGCGGCCTTGCGTATCGAGGCGATAGGCTTTGCTGCCCGTGGTTCCCTGATCGATGGCGATGACGGCAGGCATGGCTATCCCTCGATGAAGTCCACGGCAATATCATCCACCTCGCCTTGGGGCAGGCGCGAGATGGGGATCGACAGGCGTCGCTCGGGCAAGGCGGTCATGGCGCGGCCCCACACTTCGCGACCGTTCGCCGACAAGCGGAGCCGGCCCCGCGCCGGGTGCTGGATGCGTGCCTTCATCAGCAGAGGCGATAGTCCTGCCAGGGGCAAGGCAAGGCGCTGGGGGTAGAGATATTTGAGCGGCGCCGCGGCGCTCAACGCGATCATGCGCTGGGGTGCGGGCAGCCTGCCGGCGAGCGATGCGGCGATCGAATCGGCGGCGATGCGGCCCTCGGCGAAGGCAACGCCGGCGGTCTCTACCGGGCGCAGCAGATTGCCGGCAACGAAATAAGCGGGATCGCTGGCCCGCCAATACTGATCGATCATCGGGCCCCGGGTCCCGGGATCGAGCGCCAGATGGCTCATCGCCAGGATCGCGGTCTCGGGCCGGAATTCACCGGCGAAGACGACGCCATCGCATTCGATCCGCCGGCGTCCGCCACGCTGCTCGATCTCGACCGCCTCGACCTTCGATCCCCCATGGATCGCGACGAGCCTGGTGCCGGTCAACACGGACACACCAAGCACCAGGCGAGCGAGCCAGTCAGCGGGCTTTCGCGCCGTGATCCGCGGCGCTGCCTCGATCATCGCCGCACAGCCGATCCCCGCATGACGCAGGGTGAGCAATGCGGAGAAGGCGACCAGTTCGCTGCCGATCACCACCGCGCGCTCGAACGGCTTGCGGTGCTGCAGATAAACGAATTGCTGCAGTGCGCCTGTGGTCGTGACGCCCCGGGGCCGGTCGCCGCTGATCAGCCGCGTGCTGCGCGGCGTTTCGCGCAGGCCAAGGGCCAGCAGAACGGCGCGGCCGGCGATGCGGCTGGGCCCGCTCTCGGGATCGACGATATCCACTTCCCCGCCCGGTGCGATGGCGGTCACGGTGGTCCGCCGGCGCACGCCGATCTGGGCCACCATCTGGGTCAGCTGGCGGGCATAGGCAGGCCCGCTCATCAGCCGGTGGAATTCGCGCAGACCGAAGGCGATATGCCCGCAATGGCGCGGCACGCCGCCGGCATCAGCTTCGCGCTCGATGAGCACGACATCGCGAATGCCCAATTCCGCCAGCCTCGCGGCGCAGGAAATTCCGGCCGGTCCAGCGCCGAGGATTAGAACGTCGTGGCGCTTCATGAACTGCCGCCGGGAAGCTCGGCAAGCCGCTCGCCCGCAATCGCGGTCACTTGGGCGCTGCAATAGAAACCCTGGCAGCGCCCCATCATGGCGCGGGTGCGTCGCTTCAGCCCGCCGATATCACCCGCCGGCAACGCGCCGCCCAGCGCCGCCTCGATCTCGGTACGGGTGACCAGTTCGCAATGGCAGACGATCTCGCCATAGCCGGGTTGCTGGTAGCGCCGTGGCCGGTGTTCGGCGAGATTTGGCACCGGCGTCCAGATGGGAGTCGCTTCCTCGAGCTCGCCGAAGTGGCGGGCGTAGAGATCGGCAATATGACGCGCAATACCGAGCGATCCCGTCAGGCCGGTAGAGCGGATACCGCCGACAGTGATCCAGTTCCGCTCCGCCAGCGCCTCCATCTGGTAATCTCTGAATTCAGTGGCCGGGCGCAGCCCGGCATAGAGCGCGCTGACAGTCTCGCGCGCCAGATCGGGCAGCATGCGCCCAGCGCGGGCGATCAGCGCCTCGATCTGGCCCTGTTCGACAGCCTCGTGATCGCGATCCTCCTGCTCTTCGGCGGTGGGACCGGCCAGCAGGTTGCCGAAGACGGTGCGGGCCAGCATGACGCCCTTCGTGCGCTCGTTCGGCACCGGCATGATGCAGGCGCCGATCAGCCGCGCGGCGGGCTTGTCGAAGACGACGAACTGGCCCTTGCGCGGCTTTATGGTGAAGGGGCTGGGCCGTGCGATTGCCTCGACGATGTCGCCTTGCAGCCCCGCGGCATTAATCACGACGCGGGCCTCGATCAGCCCATTGCGGGTGGCGAGTTGCCAGGCTTCGCCATCGAACTCCCCGCCATTGACGCTGACGCCGCGCAGGACCTCGCCATCATGGGCGATACCTTGCAGCACATAGGCGAGCGGCGCCGACCAGGGGTCGATGACATGCTCGCCGGGGATGGCGACCCCGCCCAGCGCGTCGCCGGCAAGATGGGGTTCGCGGCGCAGCACCTCGGCGCGATCGACCTGATAGACGTCGCCGACCCCATTCTGGTGGGCCTTGGCCACGATTCCCGGCAGTTTCGCCAGTTCCTCCGCCGTCCAGGCAACGATCAGACCGCCGGTTTCCAGGATCGGCAGGTTCAGTTTTTCATGGATTTCCCGGTACTCGGCATAGCCGGCCGTTATGCAGGCATGTTCCAGGCTGCCGGGCGGCGCATCGAAGCCGGTATGCAGCATGGCGCTGTTTGCCTTGCTGACGCCCGAAAGAATGTCTGGCCCGCGCTCGATCAACAAACATTTGAGGCCGCCCAGCGCAAACCGCCGGAAGATCGCACAACCCACCACCCCGGCACCGATGACGGCGAGATCGAAGCGCCGGGTGGTGAGCGCCGTCATGACCGAGGCGCTAGAGCGTCAGACCTGGCGGCAGCGCCTTGCCGATCGCGGCTTTGACCGTCGCCAGGGTCGCGAGGTCGCGCAGCCACTCGTAATAGACGCCCTTCACGGTGGTCACGGTCATCCCGGCATTGGCCAGCCGCGTCATGGCGAGGTCGTGATGGGGCGGCGGCGAGGCACAGGCATCCGCGGCTATCGCGACCTGATAGCCGGCTTCACGAAGACCGAAGGCCGAATGCGAAATGCAGACATCGCTTTCAAGTCCGCTCAGCACGAACTGGTCGCGGCCCAGCGCCTTCACTGCCGTGCGGATATCCTGCTGATCGTGCAGGCCGAAGACCATCTTGTTGAAGACCATGGCCCCGGCAGGCAGCAATTTTTCCAGTTCCGGCACCAGCGGCCCGTCATGCTGGATATCTTCGGCGGTGGCGAGGATGGGGATTTCCAACGCAGTGGCGACCCGCATCAGCCAGGCGATGCGCGCCACCAGAGGCTCGCGCTGGTCGAGCGGCAGCTTGTCGAGAAAGAAGGCTTGGACGTCGATAACGGCAAGGCAGCTTCGCTTGCAGTCGAGAAGGCCCGGTAATGCCACGTCGGCGCCCGGGCTTCAGAGCTTCGTGCGCAGATGAAACGACTTCGGCCGCGTCAGATATTCATAGCCGACGCGGCTGAGCGTGCAGCCGCGGCCCGAATCCTTGACGCCGACCCAGGCCAGCGCCGGGTCGAGGTAATCGCATCGGTTCATGAACCAGGTGCCGGTCTCGACCTGGTCGCCGATGCGGGCGGCCGCCTTCTCATCCATGGTCCAGATCGCGGCCGTCAGCCCGAAAGGGTTGTCGTTCATCAGCCTGATCGCCTCCTCGTCGGAAGCGACCGGCATGATGGCGACCACCGGGCCGAAGCATTCCTCTTTCATGAAGGGATTGCTCTGGTCGAGGTCGAGCAGCACCTGGGGCGTGACATAGGCGGTGCCCGGCTGGTCGGCCTTGAACTTCTTCGTGTCGATGGCGGCCCGCGCGCCCGCCTTCACCGCCTTGGCCACCTGGCCGCGGATTTCCTCGGCCGCCCTGGCGCGAACGACCGGGCCGAGATTGACGCCATCCCCCAGTGGATTGCCGAGCTTGTACTTTTCGGTCAGCGCCACCGCGCCGTCGGCGAAGGTCTTATAGACGTCCTTGTGGACATAGATGCGCTGGATACCGCAGCAGGATTGGCCCGAATTGAAGAACGCGCCGTCGACGAGGTTTTCGATGGCATGGGCCATGTTGGCATCGTTGCGCACATAGGCGGGATCGCAGCCGCCGAGTTCCAGGCCCAGCCCGATGAAGCGCTTCGATGCGGCTTCCACCACCGCATGACCGCCGGGGACGGAACCGGTGAAGGCGACATAGTCGACACCATCGGTGCCGATCAGCTTCGCCGTATCGTCATGGGTCAGCACCAGATGCTGGAACAGCCCCTTGGGCAATCCCGCCGCATCGAAGGCCTGCTGGAAGCGTTCGGCGCAAAGCGGTGTCTGCGCCGAATGTTTCAGCAGCACGGCATTGCCCGCCATCAGCGCCGGCACGACCGCATTGACGGCTGTCAGATAAGGGAAGTTCCACGGCGCCACGACGAACACCACGCCCAGAGGA
>DASXQK010000237.1:0-4563 GCA_036493015.1 Dongiaceae bacterium
CCCATTTCGGCCAAGCTGGTGGCGAACCTGATCACCAAGGCCGGTGCCGACCGGGTGCTGACCCTCGATCTCCATGCCGGGCAGATCCAGGGCTTTTTCGACATCCCCACCGACAATCTGTTCGCCGCCCCCGTCCTGACCAAGGATATGGAGGCGCGCTTCGGGGGCAAGAGCCTGACCGTCGTCTCGCCCGATGTGGGCGGCGTGATCCGGGCGCGGGCCGTCGCCAAGCGGCTTGACGCCGACCTCGCCATCATCGATAAGCGCCGCGAACAGGCTGGCGTCTCCGAAGTGATGAACATCATCGGCGACGTCAAAGGCCAGTATTGCATCCTGATTGACGACATCGTCGACAGCGCCGGTACGCTCTGCAATGCGGCCGTGGCGCTGAAAAATGCGGGCGCAAGCGGTGTCAGTGCCTATGTGACCCACGGTGTGCTGTCGGGTGGTGCGGTGGCGCGGGTTTCCGCTTCGCCGATCGAGAGTTTGGTTACGACCGACAGCATCATGGCGACGGAAGCGGTAAGGGTTTCGCAGACGGTCAGGCAGCTGACCATCGCCCCACTGCTCGCCGAGGCCATCAGCCGGATCAGTCTGGAGCGATCGGTTTCCAGCCTGTTCAACTGAGTTTTGAGCCGCCGCTTTCGGACGCTTTGTCCGATGGTGGCATGTTGAGGACGCGGGTGGCACCCCTGGAGGCCCCCGCACAGGACATGAAAGGAGAAAATCAATGTCCGACGTCCAGAATCTGAGCGCGGAAGTTCGCGACCGCGCCGGGAAGGGGGCCGCTCGCCAGATTCGTCGTGATGGCCGCGTCCCCGGAGTGATCTACGGCAACAAGCAGCCGGCAACGCTGATTTCCGTCGAGCCCAAGGAACTGATCAAGGAACTGCGCAAGCGCGCCTTCCAGGCGACGCTGTTCGACATCGATCTCAAGGGCAAGAAGGAACGCGTCCTGCCCCGCGATGTGCAGTTCGATCCCGTGAGCGATGCGCCGATCCATGTCGATTTCATGCGCGTGGGTGAACACACCCGCGTGCGCGTCGACGTGCCGGTCAAGTTCCTGAACGAAATCAAATCGCCCGGCTTGAAGCGCGGCGGTGTGCTCAACATCGTGCGCCACGAGGTCGAGCTGTATTGCAGCGTCGACAACATTCCCCGGATCATCGAGATCGACCTCGACGGTCTCGATATCGGCGATTCCGTGCATATCAGCATGGTCAAGCTGCCTGAGGGCGTGCGTCCCACCATCACCGATCGCGACTTCACCATCGCCTCCATCGCCGTGCCGACCGTGCAGGCAGTGGAAGAAACCGTGGCGCCCACGGCCGTGGCGGCCGAGGGTGCGGAAGGTGCGGCAGCACTTGCCACTGGTGCGCCGGCGGCCGGAGCGCCGGCTGCGGCCGGAGCGCCTGCGGCGGCTGGCGACAAGAAGGGGGCGGCGCCCGCCGCCGGAGCCAAGCCCGCGGCGGCACCTGCCGCTGGTGGCGCCAAGAAGGGCGGCGACAAGAAGTAACGCCGTCCACAGGAGGCGGCCTTGCGCCTCGTCGTCGGCCTGGGCAATCCCGGGCGCAGCTACGCGTTCAACCGGCACAATGTCGGATTCCTGGCGGCGGACACCATCGTCCGCCGCCATGGATTCGGCCCCTGGCGTTCGCGCTTCCAGGGTATGGCATCGGAAGGCGAGCTTGCCGGCGACAAGCTGCTGGTGCTGAAGCCCGAGACCTTTATGAACGAGTCCGGCCGCGCGGTAGAGGCGGCCGCCCAATTCTACAAGATCCCGCTGGACCAGATCTTCGTCATCCATGACGAGATCGATCTCGTGCCCGGCAAGGTGCGGGTGAAGCAGGGCGGCGGGGCTGCCGGCCATAACGGATTGCGCAGCATCGATGCCCATCTCGGGCCTGCTTACTGGCGCATCCGCCTCGGTGTCGGCCATCCCGGCAGTCCGGAGCTGGTGAAAGCCTATGTGCTGCAGGATTTCGCCAAGGACGAGCAGCCGCTGATCGGCACCATGATCGAGGCTGTCGTGCAGGCGCTGCCCTTGCTGCTCTCGGGCGATGCCAACGGCTTCATGAGCAAGGTGGATGTAAGTGTCAAACCGCCCCGGCCGAAACCGCCGCGCCCCGATGCAGCCGATGACACAAAAGCGAAACCGGGCAGCGATAAATCCCCGGGCAATAACAAATCCAACGGCGGGCAATCCGCCTGATCCGATTCAACGGTTTCGAATTCAATAGGCCAAGAAACACATCATGGGATTTTCCTGCGGCATCGTCGGCCTGCCCAATGTCGGCAAATCGACCCTGTTCAATGCGCTGACCTCGACCCAGGCGGCGGAGGCGGCCAATTACCCCTTCTGCACCATCGAGCCCAATGTCGGCAAAGTCGCCGTGCCCGATGACCGGCTGGAAAAGCTCGCGGTGCTGGGAAAATCGGCAAAGATCATCCCTACCCAGCTTGCCTTCGTCGATATCGCCGGCCTGGTGCGCGGCGCCAGCAAGGGCGAAGGGCTGGGCAACAAATTCCTCGCCACCATCCGCGAGGTCGATGCCATCGCCCATGTGCTGCGCTGCTTCGGCGGCGAAGTGACCCATGTGGAGGGCTCGGTTGATCCGCTGCGCGATGCCGAGATCGTCGAGACAGAGCTGATGCTGGCCGATCTCGACAGCCTCGAGCGCCGCCTCGACGGTACGGCGAAAAAGGCCAAGGGCGGCGACAAGGAAGCCAAGGCGCTGCAGGGCTTGATCGAAGCAGCCCTGAGCGAACTGCGCGCCGGCCGCCCGGCTCGCCGGGTCAGCCTGAGTGAGGAGCAGCGCCCCTTGTTCGACCAGCTCCAGCTCCTGACCGCCAAGCCGGTGCTTTATGTCTGCAATGTGGAAGAATCGGCCGCGGCAGACGGCAATGCCTGGTCGGCCAAGGTGGCCGAGCGCGCGAAGCAGGAGGGTGCTGCCTCGGTCGTCATCTCCGCGGCCATCGAGTCGGAAGTCGCCCAACTCAGCGACCCGGCGGAGAAAAGCGACTATCTCGGCACACTGGGGCTCAAGGAACCGGGCCTCGCCCGGGTGATCCGCGCAGGCTACAGTCTATTGAATTTACTCACGTTTTTCACGGTCGGGCCGAAGGAAGCGCGGGCCTGGACGGCGCATCGCGGGGCGCGAGCGCCCGAGGCCGCCGGCGTCATCCATACCGATTTCGAGCATGGCTTCATCCGCGCCGAAACCATCGCCTATGACGATTTCATCGCCTGCGGCGGCGAACAGGGCGCCAAGGAGGCGGGCAAAATGCGGGCCGAAGGCAAAGAATATTTGGTCCAGGACGGCGATATTTTCCACTTCCGCTTTAACGTTTGAGCGCCACCCTGTCGGGGGAGACCAAACTGGTCTTTCAGTTGGGTTTTTTCGCAACTTTCGCTCTTTGTCCCTTGGTTTCTTGCCTGCCCCTGTGGCAACCTACGGAGGGTGCCGTTCTGGGACGGCCTGGGAGGGGCCCCTTTGGGAAATCTGTAAGGGGGTCTTATGCGTTTGAGGTGGCGTCTTGTCGGATTGGTGTTTCCAGCCGTGTTCGCGGCTGGGAGCAGTCTGGCTGTTGCCGAGCCATTGATCGGCACCGTCGTTCTGAAAAACTACAAGGGCGCCCAGGGGACCAGGGTCCAGGCTTCTGCCGAAGAACTGCATTTCGGCCATGAAGTCTATTCGCAGGAGACCATAACGACGCCCGCCGACGGCGCGACGGTCATGCGCTTTCACGACCAGACCCAGCTTCAGATCGGCGCCAGTTCAACCGTCGTGCTGGATAACTTCGTCTACGACACGAACGCGGACACGGCGAATGCCAGCATCAAGTTCACCAAGGGCATCTTCCGCTACATCGCCGGCCAGGCGAAGAGCGAGGAGAACGTCAAGCTCTCCACCCCCACCACGACGCTGACAATCCGCGGCACCAAATTCATCGTCCAGGTGGCCGATGACGGCAGCACGGTCGTCTCGGTCGTCGACGGCATTGTCGATGTCCAACCCTGCGGTCCGGGTAAGCCCGTTCGCGCAACCAACGGCACGAGCTATCACGTCTCGCCGACTTGCGAGGTGTCGCAGAGCGCCGTTGTGCCCATCGATGCCGCCACGCTCACCGATTATGACCCGACCGAAGATGCCGGCGGGCTTACGGGCCCTGGCAGCGCGGGCAACTCGCCGGGTGGTCCGCCGAGCGGCGGCGGCGGCGGATTTGGCGGCGGCGGCGGCCGTGGCGGTAGCAGCGATTGAGGAGACGGCGACCTGCCGCGGGCGATTACGCCCGTTTAAGGCTTTTTCTTTGGCGCCCTGTCCGGCCTCGTGCCGCAGGGCGCCAAGCGTGACGGCGAGCAGATTGGCGTTGAGGACGAATCTCTAGCGCAAACCGGCTTTCAGTATCGAGGGTGCCTGCGATGAACAACTTCCACATGCGTGAAGGCAAGGTCGAGTTTCGCTGGAAGCGGTGGCGCAACAAGAAGCGCCAGGAAGTCTCCTCCTGCCTGATGGTGTTGTTCAGCGGCGCGGTCCTGCTTGGGGCAGGCGGCGTGGCGCT
>DASXQK010000238.1:0-6673 GCA_036493015.1 Dongiaceae bacterium
TGGCGGCACCATAACGCGCACGCCGTTCTCCACCTTCGCCGGCTTGTAGGAGGATGAGGCGGTCTGGCCCTTCACCACCGGATCGGCTTCCGTCACCATCATGGTGACTGTCGGCGGCAGCGAGACGCTGATCGGCGTTTCCTCATAGCTCTGGATCGAGACAATCATCCCTTCCTGCAGGAAGACATGCGGGTCGCCGATCGCCTCTTCGCTCACGGTGATCTGCTCGAAGTTCTCTTGATCCATGAAGGTATATTGATCGCCATCCTGGAACAGGAACTGGAACGGCTTCTCGTTGAGCTGCACGCGCTCCAGCACGTCCGAGGGGCGGACGCGCTCGTTCAGCTTGGTGCCGTCGCGGATATCCTTCAGCTCGACCTGAAGATACGAGCGCCAGTTGCCCATCTGCACGATATGCACCTTGGTGGCGCGCCAGAGCTTGCCGTCGCGCTCGATGATATTGCCGGTGCGAAGCGTGTTGCCGTTGACTTTCATGGGTCTGGTCTCGGTCGGGACGATGGGATTTGGGCGCTGAAAAGCGGCGGAAGCTAACAACTTCATCCCGCCGAGGCAACCGCAGCCTCAGCCAATCAGCGCCATTACGCCACTAATCGCCGCTTTCAGGCTTTCCTCGCTCTGCCAGATGCCCTCGCCGAGACAGAGAAAATCCGCCCCTGCCGCGATGAAATCGCCGGCCCGGCTGACATCCCCGCCCAGCTCGACCACCACCGACACCACCATGACCTCCGCCCACCATGTGACGAGCCCCAGATCGGCGGCGAAGGAAATATAGTCGGCGCCGGCTTCGGCCGCGTCCATCGCCTCATGGCGCGATATGCTGCAGAAGACGCCGATGCTTGTGTCGGGCCCGAGTTTCTCGCGCGCCAGTTCGTAATCTTCCGGCTGCCACAGATGAACGCCGTCGGCGCCGAATGTGGCGACACCGTCGGGGCTATCATCCAGCAGCACGGCGCAGCCCTGCGCCTGCGCCTTGGCGACAAGCGGCCCGATATCCGGAAAAGGCGACAGGCGAAGGCAGGCGATATCGCCGGTAGCGAGAGCAATGTCGAGGAGTGCGGCAAAATTCGCCGGCAGCGGATCCGGTCCCTCGAGATAAAGCCGGCAACGCGCCGCCGGCGCGCCGGCTTCGGACATCAGGCCTTGTCCTGATAGATCTTGATGATCTGATCGAGCATCGCGATCGCTTCCTCGCGTGGCCGCTGGAAGGTGTTGCGGCCGATGATGGAGCCGTTGGCGCCGCCATCGCGGATGGCGCGGGCCTCGTCATAGATGCCGTTCAGGTCCTTGGCCGGCCCGCCGGAGAAGACGACGATGCGTTTGCCGGCGAAGCTCGCCTGCACGACATGGGCGACACGCTTGGCCAGCGTCGAGCCGTCGATCTTTTCCTTCTCGTAGACCTTCTTGGCTTCGGCCTGTTCGAGATGGGCCGTCGGTGGCTTCACCTTGATGATATGGGCGCCGAGCAGCGCGGCCATATGGGCTGCATAGGCCGTCACATCCAGCGCCGTCTCACCTTCCTTGGAGATCGAGCCGCGCGGATAGGACCACATCACCACGGCCAGCCCGTGCGATTTGGCTTCCTCGGCGAGCGCGCGGATTTCTTCCATTTGCGGGAAGGCGAAGTCGGACGCGGGATAAATCGTGAAGCCGATGGCGGCGCAGCCGAGGCGCAACGCATCGCGCACCGAGCCGGTCACCGCCTGGTCCTTCGATGTGGCCAGGCTGTTGGAGCTGTTGAGTTTCAGGATAAGCGGGATCTGGCCGGCGAATGTATCGGCACCTTGTTCGATCATGCCCAGCACCGAGGCAAAGGCCGAAAGCCCGGCATCGATCGCAAGCTGAAAGTGATAATGCGGATCATAGGCCGGCGGGTTGGGCGCGAAGCTGCGGGCCGGTCCGTGTTCGAAGCCCTGATCCACGGGCAGGATGACCAGATGGCCGGTGCCGCTCAGGCGCCCGTGCATCAGGATGCGGGCGAGATTGGCCTTGGTTCCCGGATTATCGCTCTCGTACCAGGACAGGATCTTGCGAACACGGGGCGTCATCTTCATGGCTGCTGGTCTTTCGCTGGTGGCGCCTGGCGGCGGTTTTGAATAGCCGAGCCGCCGCACCTTTTCAATCGCCGGCCCCAACATCTGCAAGATACTGACGGGTGGCGGTTTCCGGGTCGTTGACGTTGAGCAGGTCCAGCGCCTTTGGCCGCTTGCGGTGGAGCGCTGCGCGCTGCTGGCGGGCGATGTCGGCGAGCTTTGTTGCAACGCCCGCGGGACCGGAGAAGCACGCAGCCCTGATGCCGGCGCGAAAGGCTTCCTGGGTCATGTCGGCGCGTTCGGCGCAATCGAGCACGAAGCTGGCCCTGGCGTCCGGCGCGGCCGCACGCGCCCGCCGCTCAACGGCGGCGAACCAGCCCGCGCCGGCATAAATGCCGGCGCCCTCCGCACTCCATAATGTCACGGGCTTTTTTACGGCGGCGGCGCCTTTGAGGGCCGCGATCGCCTGGGCCAGATCGTGGATGACGATGCTGGCCGCTTCTTCCTGCCTGCCGGCGGCGCGCTTGGCGGCCGCCCTCTTCATCCCAGCGTCTTCTTCATCCCAGCTTGCCCATGGCCACGGCCGTGTCGGCCATGCGGTTGGAGAAACCCCACTCATTGTCGTACCAGGACAGTATCCGCACGAAGCGCTCGTTGATCACCTGGGTCTGGTTGAGGTCGAGGGTGGAGCTTGCCGGGTTGTGGTTGAAGTCGCTGGAGACCAGCGGCTGGTCGTTGGTGGCGAGGATGCCGTGCAGCGGTGAATTGTTGGAGGCCGCGGCCACCGCCGCCTCGTTCACCGCCTTCACCGTGGTCGGCTTCTGGGCGACGAATTTGAAATCGATCAGCGAGACATTGGGCGTCGGCACGCGGATCGAGGTGCCGTCCAGCTTGCCTGCCAATTCCGGCAGGACGAGGCCGACGGCCTTGGCGGCACCCGTGGTGGTCGGGATCATCGAGAGGGCGGCCGCACGCGCGCGATAGAGATCCTTGTGCAGCGTATCAAGCACCGGCTGATCGCCGGTGTAGCTGTGCACGGTGGTCATGAATCCATGTTCGATGCCGAACGCCCGGTGCAGCACCTGGGCGACCGGCGCCAGGCAGTTGGTGGTGCAGGATGCATTGGAGACGACCGTGTGGCCCTTCTCCAGCTTGCTGTGATTCACGCCATAGACGACGGTGAGGTCGGCATTGGTCGCCGGTGCCGAGATCAGCACGCGCTTGGCGCCCGCCTTGAGATGGGCCGCCGCCTTGTCGCGCTCGGTGAAAATGCCGGTGCATTCCAGTGCCACATCGACCCTGAGCTCGGCCCAGGGCAGCTTTGCCGGGTCGCGCTCGGCGGTTACCTTCATCCAGCCGCGGCCGGCATCGATTGCATCTGACTTCGTCTTCACCTCGCCGGGAAACCTGCCATGCACGGTGTCGTAGCGCAGCAGATGGGCGTTGGTTTCGACCGGGCCCAGATCGTTGATGCCCACGACCTCGATATCCTTGCGGCCGCTTTCCAGGATGCCGCGAAGCACAAGGCGGCCGATGCGGCCGAAGCCGTTGATGGCAACACGTACGGACATGATCTTTTCCCTCTAGAGTCTTTTCTTCACCAGGGCGGCGACCGCCTCGGCGGTGATTCCAAAATGCTTGTACAGATCGGGCGCCGGCGCGGAAGCGCCATAGCTGCGCATGCCGATGACCGCGTCCGCCGTGCCGACATAGCGCTCCCAGCCGAAGGGCGAGGCGGCCTCCACGGCAACGCGCCCGCGGGCACGGCCCAGCACCTTGCGCCGATAGGGCTCGGGCTGGGCGTCGAACAATTCCCAGCAGGGCATGGAAACGACTGCGGCACCGATGCCGTCTTTTTGCAGCAGCGCGCGCGCATCCATGGCAAGCGAGACTTCCGAGCCGGTGGCGAAGATCGTCGCCTGGCGGCGTCCTTCCGCTCGCGCGAGGATGTAGCCGCCGAGCGCGGAGAGATTTTCCTTGCCGTATTTCAGCCGCAGCGCCGGCAGGGCCTGGCGGGTGAGCACCAGGATCGAGGGATGGTGCTGCTCCTGCAGTGCCTTCGCCCAGCACTCCGCCGTTTCCACCGTATCGGCCGGGCGGAAGACCAGCAGGTTGGGCATGGCACGCAGTGCCGCAAGCTGTTCGACCGGCTGATGCGTCGGCCCATCTTCGCCGAGTCCGATGGAATCATGGGTCATCACATAGATGATGCGCTGGCCCATCAGGGCAGAAAGCCGGATCGAGGGGCGGCAATAATCGGTGAAGCAGAAGAAGCTGCCGCCATAGGGAATGAACCCGCCATGCAGCGCGATGCCGTTCATCGCCGCGGCCATGCCGTGCTCGCGCACACCATAATGAATGTAGCTGCCGGCATAGTTTGGCGGCTCCACCACGCTCATAGTCTTGGTCTTGGTGTTATTGGAAGGGGTGAGATCGGCCGAACCACCGAGTAACTCCGGCAGGATCGGCTGCAATGCTTCAAGTACCTTCTGCGAAGATTGCCGTGTCGCGATCTTCGCTGCCTCCGCGACCATCGCGCGCTTCATCCGCGCGAAGGCGGAATCGAATTTTTCCGGCAGTACGCCCTGCTGGCGGCGATCGAACTCGTCACGCTTGGCGTGACTGGCAAGCCGGCGCTCCCAAGCGTCGCGCTTGGCGGCACCAGGCGCCCCGAAACGCCGCCAGGCGGAAAGTATGGCTTCCGGCACGACGAAAGGCTCATAGGGCCAGCCGAGCTTAACGCGCGCGCCGGCGACTTCGTCCTTGCCCAACGGCGAACCGTGGGTAGCGGACGTGCCTTCCTTGGTCGGCGCGCCATAGCCGATGATGGTGCGGCACGCGATCATGGATGGTTTGTCGGAGGTCTGCGCGCGCTCCAGCGCTGCACTCACGGCCGCCTGGTCCAACCCGTCGACGCGCTCGGCATTCCAGCCATGGGCCTTGAAGCGCTCAATCTGGTCGTCATCCACCGAAAGCTCGGTCGGCCCGTCGATCGAGACATGGTTGTCGTCAAACAGGACGATCAGCTGGTTCAGCTTCATATGGCCGGCAAGCGACATCGCCTCGTGGCTAAGGCCTTCCATCAGATCGCCATCACCGACCAGCGCATAGGTCTTGTGGTCGACCAGGTCTTTGCCGAATTCCGTCTGCAGCAGGCGCTCGGCCAGCGCCATGCCCACGGCATTGCCCAGCCCCTGGCCCAGTGGGCCGGTGGTCGTCTCGATCCCCGGCGCATGGCCATGTTCGGGATGTCCCGCGGTCCGGCTGCCGAGCTGGCGAAAGCGCTTCAGCTCGTCGATGGTCATCTCCGGGTAGCCGGTCAGATAGAGGATAGAATAGAGCAGCATGGAGCCATGGCCCGCCGACAGCACGAAGCGGTCGCGGTCAGGCCATTGCGGATGCGCGGGATCGTATTTCAGGAATTTCTGGAACAGGACGGTCGCTGCATCGGCCATGCCCATGGGCAAGCCGGGATGGCCGGAATTGGCCTTTTCCACCGCATCCATGGCCAGCGCGCGGATGACGTTGGCGAGGTCGCGTTGCGTGAAGGCAGTCGGGTTGGCTGGATCCATGTCGGCCTCGAAAATCGGGCGGCGGGACATCGACGAAGGCCCGCCGATGGTATCCGTTTGGCGGCGCAACATGCCGCTCGCTCCCGTGGTCGTCAACTGAGTCGTCGCGCCGTTGTTCCGGCGGCAAAAAAGCCCATTTCGCGATTGGCGCGCTCGGTTGACGGCGTGCGTCAGGCAACCATATGATCCCGTCTATCAAGCATACTGCCTAAGCACTTGTCTTAGGTTGCAAATGCTTTCCATCGCACAATGCAGGTGACTCTTGCGCCTCGCTCATGCCCTCGACCGGATCGATGCAGCACTCAGCCGCCTGGAAGTGACGGCGACACAACGCGTGCAGGGTGCGGAAGCAGATCAGGGGCGATTGACCTCGGAGCTGCGCGAATTGCGCGGCAAAAATGCGACATTGCAGGCGGAAGCGCGCAACGTGGCGGCGCGGCTTGATTCCGTCATTGAGCGCCTGAAGATCGTGGCGGAGAGCTGACATGGGCAAGGTTCATATCATCGTCAACAATCGCGGCTACGATGTCGCGTGCGATGACGGGCAGGAGAGCCAGGTAACGGAGCTTGGCCAGGATCTCGCTCGCCGCGTCGACAAGATTGCGAATTCGGTCGGCCAGATTGGCGATGCGCGGCTGCTGCTGATGGCGGCCCTTCTGATTTCCGACGAACTGGTCACGGCGAAGAAGGATCTGCTCCATCTTGCCGGCGAGCGCAGCGAAGCCGAGGAAGACAAGCTCGCCGATTCCATCGAGCGCCTCGCCGGCCGCGTCGAGGCTATTGCTGCCAAGTTGGAAGCCGCCTAGGATTCTCTCGGGCGGACGCTGTCTCGTTCGACAGGCCGCAAAATCCCTGGGGCCAATAAAAACCTCGAGGGAGCTGTCCCTACTAGGATCTTGGTCCCGGCACACGGCACCCACCTGTATCCACAGGCCACAGAGGGTCCGCATATGCCATCGGCCATGACGGCCCCGCCCACTTCGCTTAATTCCGCTTCCCTGATCGAGGAAAAGATTGAGCTTCGCAGCAGGATGAGCTTGATCCGGCGCG
>DASXQK010000239.1:0-14504 GCA_036493015.1 Dongiaceae bacterium
TGTCGGAGATCCATTTGATCGCCTGCATGGTGGCTTCGTAGCGGCTCTCGTCCTTCTGCACATAGGCTTCCAGGCCGCCCATTTCGAAATAGGTTACCCGTTCCTCGCCGATCTTGGGGAAGAGATAGGTACGGAAGTTGAGCTTCTGGTTCACGTAACCGTTCAGCGTCCAGGGGCCGGTCCAGAAGATACCACCCTGGCCGGTGCCGAACGCCTTGTAGCGATCGGTGACGTCGCGGGTGGAGACCTTGTGCTTGTCGAACAGGTCGAGCACCCACTGCATCGCCTTCTTGCCGGCATCGGGATTGACACAGGCGGTCTTCAGATCGTCGCTCGCGCGGCGGAAGCCCATCTGCTGCGAGACGATGCCCCATGTCACAGTCGGCTGCACGCCAGAGCCCGTCATCATGATGCCCGAGCGCGTGACCTTGTCGCCATCGCGCTTGGTCATCGCCTTGGCCCATTCGATCAGCGTATCGCCATCCTCGGGGAACTTCTCCGGATCGAGGCCGGCTTCCTTGACGATGTCGAGATTGACCTCGGGCTGCAGGCTCATCAGATCCATCGGGATCATGAACAGCTTGTTGTCATATTTCACGTAGCGCGAGGACTGCATCGAGAACGGAGTGAAATCGTTCAGTTCGAGGCCGACCTTCTTGGCGAGGTCGTCCATCGGCACGATCACGCCGTCCTTGGCCCATTGCGCTCGCTGGCCCGCGGTGCCCCAGCCGAAATCCGGCGCCTGGCCGGTGGCGGCGGAGGCGAGAATCTTCGTGTTGTACTGGTCGTCGGGAACCAAGGTCAGCTTGATCTGGACGCCCTTGTCCTTGTGGGCGTCGTTGAAATTGTTGATGACCTGCTGCCAGACTTCGCCGTCGGAGGCGGACAGCCAGCTCCAGTGATTGAGTTCGATGGCGTCGGCTCCGTAGACCTTCTTGATATGCGAGAACGAGCCGGTGGCGACGACAGCAGCGGTTACTGCTACCCCCTTGGTGAACTGCCGGCGCGATATCCTGATCTTCGACATCGACAACCTCCCTTGATGACTCCCGTTATGGCGCCATGCGGTGCAGGACGCGCCGCACTTGATGTGCGGCCTGATCCGACGCGACCGTCGGCTCGCATAAATGATCCGTTCGATTGCCCGGGCGGGGTTGATCTTTTGAGCCGCCCACTTGATGATTTCACACGAGCCCGGAAAGCGCGCTTCCGCGCCTCCGATCCTTATGACTATCATTACAGCCACGAAGCCGGGCATTGCCGCTGAGAAGCCGGGAAAACCGGCCTGGAAGAATTTAGGTGGGGAGGAACGCGGCGTGGCGGCAATCGAAATTCAAGGTCTCGAAAAATCCTTCGGCCCCGTTCAGGTGCTGCGCGACATCAATCTTTCCATCGGCGATGGCGAGTTCCTGGCCCTTGTCGGACCTTCGGGCTGCGGCAAATCCACCATGTTGCGCCTGCTGGCGGGGCTGGAGACGGCCAATGCCGGGCGCATTTCCATCGGCGGGCGCGATGTGACCGATCTGCCGGCCAAGGCCCGCGACATTGCCATGGTGTTCCAGAGCTACGCGCTCTATCCCCACATGAGCGTGGCGGAAAACATGGCGTTTTCGCTGCGCGTGCGCAAAGCCGACAAGGCGCTGATCGAGGAGCGGGTCAAGGCGGCTGCCGCCGTCCTGAATCTGACGGATTATCTCCACCGCCGGCCAGCGGCGCTCTCCGGCGGCCAGCGTCAGCGCGTGGCCATGGGCCGCGCCATCGTGCGCGACCCCAAGGTCTTCCTGTTCGACGAGCCGCTCTCCAATCTGGATGCCAAGCTGCGCGTCAGTATGCGTAGCGAGATCAAATCGCTGCATCAGCGCCTGAAGACGACGACGGTCTATGTGACCCATGACCAGATCGAGGCGCTAACCATGGCCGACCGGATCGTCGTGCTGCGCGATGGCGTGATCGAACAGATCGGCACGCCGCTTGAGCTCTATGACAGCCCGGACAATATCTTCGTAGCCGAATTCATCGGCTCACCGGCCATGAACCTGCTGCCGGCGCGCCTGAAGCGCAGCGGCAATCAGCGTGCGGCAATGATCGAGGGCGGCACGGTCATCCAGCTGCCTGAGGCATTCGGCGGCGAGGAGGGCCAAGAGGTAAGGCTCGGCATTCGCCCCGAACATCTCAGTGTGGGTGAAGGGGCGGGCGGGCTCAGCGGCCGCGTCGCCCTGGTCGAGCCCATGGGCGGCCAGGTCCAGATCGTGTTCGAGGTCGCAGGTCGGCGCGTTATGGTGCTGCTGAACGAGCGCATCCTGCCGCCGCTGGGATCGGAACACAGCCTGCGGGCGCGGCCAGCAGCCCTGCATGCTTTCGACGCGGCGTCCGGCCGGCGGCTCTGATCGCGGGCCAAGGCGCGACGGCGGCCTTGCGAAAATCGGTCAGGTTGTTGTCCTAAATCATCAAGCGGCCTCTGCGTGCCAGGCGCAGGCTGTCGCGGTCTTTTCCTTGTCCAACAGGAATCCTTCCGATGCCGAAGAACGCCACCACCCACACGATTTTCAAGCATCCCAGCCACGCCATCAATCAGATCGCCACGCGCGTCCTGAAGAACGGCGATCTGCTGGCGGTGTTCAATGAAGAGCGCTTCCCCTATCACCATGACAGCGGCCAGACGCTGATGGCCCGCTCCAAGGACGGCGGCAAGACGTGGGGACAGCCGTCGGTGGTGATTCCATGGAGCCAGACTACCGGCAACTGGGATTGCGGCATCTGCGAGCTGAAGAATGGAACCCTGATCGTCAACTTCACGCTCACTGGATTCTTCAAACGCGGCATCAAGCCGGAACAACCTTCCTGGAGCGCCCATCCGCTGACCGATGAATGGGGCAACTGGACCTGGGCCTTCAAGACACAGAGCTGGCTCGGCACCTTCGTCGTCAAATCGACGGATGGCGGCAAGACCTGGTCAGACATGATCCCGGTCAATGTGCGCCCGCTGAAGCATGGCGGCTGCCGCCTCGGCTGCTGGGAAATGCCCAACGGCTCGATCCTGATGGGGCTCTACGGCCGCATCCACGGCTATGAGGAGGAAGGCGAGGGCGAATCCACTCGCTCGGCGCTGATGCGCTCCGACGATGGCGGCGACAACTGGGAATACTATTCGACGCTCGCCTATGACCCGGCCAGCATCATCGATTACGAGGAGCCGGCGCTGCTGCGTCTCAAGGGCGGGCGGCTCGTCTGCTTTCTGCGCACCCACGTCAATCCCAGCGGCGATGCCAAGAACATGGTGATGGTCGCCTCCGACGATGAGGGCTTCACCTGGTCGCCGCCGAAATGGCTGAACATCTGGGGCTATCCCGCCGAAGCGATCCAGCTGAAAGACGGGCGCTATCTGATGATCTATGGCTATCGCCGGCCGCCCTACGGCGTGCGCGGCGTGATCTCCAAAGACGGCCTGACCTGGGACATCAAGAACGAGTTCGTCATCCGCGAGGGCGGCGTGCCGGGCAAGACGATCAGCGATACGCCGGGTTCAAGCCGGATGACGCCCGCCAGCGGCAAACTCGCCAAGGGCGGCATCAACTGGGAGCATCCGGGCGTCTATCAGCATATCGGCTATCCCAGCGTGCAGCAGATGCCGGACGGCACGGTGGTCGCCTCCTATCACGAATGGAGCGACGATCCGAAGCCGATCCAGTTCGTGCTCTGCACGCGTTTCAAGGTCTGATGCGCGCAAATCCGTGATCGAGGCAGCGGGCGCCAAGCACGCGATCCTGCATCGCGATCCGCATGCCTATAGCGCGCATGCGCATATAGCGACTCTGAGCGGCGGGGAATGGCTGGTTGTCTTCAACAAGACGATCCGCCGTCCCGTCGTTCTGCATCCCCCGCAGGATCCCGAATTCCGCAACTGGCTGATCCGCTCATCCGATGAGGGGCAGAGCTGGAGCGCCCCACAGGCCGCACCCGATTACGACTGGCATGGGGTGGAATGCGCCGGCCTCACCGATCTCGGCGGCGGGCGGGTGATGCTGAACCAGTGGCGCTTCCACTGGTATCCGCTGGATACCGCGAAGGCACGCCCCGACAGCGACACGCTGAAGTTTCCCGCCGAGCTGGTGCGCGATCTGGCGCTGTCGCCGGAGATCGCGCCGCAGAGAGCGATGCTGGCCAATCCCGAAGCGCTGGCGCCCTGGGCGCGTGGCCGTGGCGTTACCGTCGCCCATCTCTCCGATAACGGCGGGCGAAGCTGGGGTGAATCCCACAAGCTCGAAACTGCCCCCTTCAGCGGCGGCTATGGCATGCGTGGCGCGCTGCTGCTGGTCAATGGCGATCTGCTGCTGCCGTTGACCGACATCCCGAATTACCGGCAGGTCTTCGTCCTGCGCTCTTGCGATGGCGGACATCGCTGGGAGGCGCCGGTCCTCGCGGCGGTTCAGGAAGGCAGCGAATTCGAAGAACCCCATATGATCCAGCTACCCAGCGGACGCTTGCTGATGCTGATGCGCGACAACGGCACGCGCCATCTGCATTCGGTTTTCTCCGACGATGAAGGCCGCCGCTGGACGCCGCCACGTCGGCTGCCGATCGAGGGTTATCCCCCGCAGCTGCTGGCCTTGCCGGACGGGCGCATCCTCTGCACCTATGGTTGGCGCCAGCCGGATTTCGGCATCCGTGCGGTGTTCTCAAAGGATAGCGGCGAGAGCTGGGATATCGAGCAGACCATCCGCATTCGCGCCGGCCTGCCCAATCGCGATCTGGGATACCCCTGCACGGTGGTGGCGAAGGACGGGTCGCTGTTCACCATCTATTACGGACAGGAGAGCGACGGCGTCACCTGCATCATGGCGACGCGCTGGCGACTCTAGCGTTCAGATCGGCTTGGGCAACGCGACGTTGAGTTTCGCTGCCCAGTTCTCCAGCCCACCCATGATGCCGGGATAAAGCGCGAGGCCTTCCGCCAAGCCCTGGCGCCGGCGCTGCGAGGCCAGCTCGCCCGGCAAGCGGACCTTGGGTTTGCCGGCCGGCGGCGGGCTCTGCCGGCAGAGGTCGGCAACCCAGCTCGTCTCGCGCAGATAGTTCTCCACACCGCCAAAGGCCGCCGGGTCCATGACCTGGACATAGACATTGGCGCCCCAGATCGTCGGCTTTTCCGCGCGTCCATAGCCGGAGAGACCCTGGGTCATCGCTTCCACGGTCAACGCCAGGCCGTAACCCTTGTGGCCGTGATCGGCGCCGCCGGTCGGAAGCAAAGTGCCGCCGGCAGCGATCGCTGCCGGGTCGTCCGTCGGCTGGCCACTCTTGTCGAGCGCCCATTTGCCGGGATAGCGCTTGCCCTCGCGCTTCAGCCGCCCGGTCATGGCGTTGGTGGTAATGGATGAGCTGATATCGACCATGATCGGATCGCCCTTGGTTGGAATGCCGATGGCGATCGGATCGGGGGTGAAGACCGGCGTGGTGCCGCCGAAGGGCGCCATGGTTGCATCCGAAGGATCGGAGCAGGCCACGATGCACATCATTTCCCGTTCGGTTGCCTGACGCAGATAGACCGCGAGGCAACCGATATGATGGCTGCGCCGTATTGCAACGGCGGCTATGCCGAATTTTTGCGCTCGTTCGGCGGCGAGATCGACGGCCTTGCGCACCAGCCACACGCCCGGAAGAAATCCGCCATCCCAGGTCACGGCCGCCGGACGGTCGGCGACCGGCTTCGGTTCACCGGTCTTCGCCATGGCGCCGGATTCCAGTTCCTCGAGATAGGCGCCGGCTTGGGCGAGGCCATGGGTCGTGTGGCCCATCAGGTCGGCTTCCACCAGATGTTCGGCGATGGCTGAGGCCTTGCCGGCATCGGCCCCAGCCTTCTCAAACAGCGAGGTTGTGAAGGCCGTGAGATCGCCGGCGCGGTAATGCTCGATGGGCATCGAGAGACTCCTGAGAGTTAGACGTCCAGCACGTTCACGGTGCGCTGGGAGACGTGCCAGGGCACCAGCCAGCGCTCCGCCAGCACCACGATCCAGAACAACAGCAGTCCCAGCGCCGCCAGCATGATGATGATGGCAAACGCCAGGTCCATGCGTAGATCGCCTGAAGCGATCTGGACATAGTAGCCGAGCCCGGCATCGCCGCCGATCCACTCGGCGATGGTGGCGCCCACGGTAGCATTCACGGCGGCGCCCTTGATGCCGACGAAGATCTGGGGAAGGGCAGCGGGCAGGCGGACCTTGAAGAAGGTGCGCAACGGCCCCGCGCCGGTCGATTGGCAAAAGCGGGTGAGTTCAAGGCTGAGCGAGGTGAACGCCAGGATGCCGTTCAGCAGGATGGGAAAGAAGCAGACCAGATAGACGATCAGGATCTTGGGCAGGAAGCCGAAGCCGAACCAGGTGACGAAGATTGGCGCGAAGACGATCTTGGGCACCATCTCCAACGTCACCGCCAGCGGATAGAATGTGCGCCGCAGCAGCGGGGAAAAGGCGACGAACATCGAAAGCGGGATGCCCAGCAGCAGTGCGGTGGCAAAGCCCGCTACCGTCTCACCGCCCGTGACAAGCGTGTAATACCAGATGCGCTGGAAGTGATGGGCGAACTCCACCAGGATCAGGCTCGGCGGCGGGATGATGTAGAGCGGTATGTGGAACAGGCGCACAGCGCCTTCCCATAGCGCGATCAGCAGGACGCCAAAGAGAAACGGCGTGGCATGTTCGCCAATTCGGCCCCGCCACCACATCGCCGTCAGATGACCCCGTAGCTCATGAAGAGCTCCTTGATCTCGGCGACGATGGCCTGGAATTCAGGACCCAGGCGCAACTTCAGATCGCGCGGCCGCGCCAGGTCGATTTTGATCCGGCGCACGATGGTGCCGGGCCGGGGCGAGATGACGATCACCTCGTCGGAAAGCTGCACTGCCTCTTCGATGCTGTGGGTGACAAAGACCACCGTGCGCGGGCTCGCCATGATCAGCTTCTCCAGATCGCCACGCAGCTGTTCGCGGGTCATGGCGTCGAGCGCGCCCAGCGGCTCGTCCATCAGGATCAGCGGTGGGTCGTGAATCAGCGCGCGGCAGAAGGCGGTGCGCTGCTGCATGCCGCCGGAAAGCTCATAGGGGTATCGCCGCAGGAATTCCTTGAGGCCGACGGAGGCCAGCAGATCGATCGCCTTCGCCACATAGGCCTGGCGGTCGAGGCCACGCATCTCAACCTGCAGCAGCACGTTATCCAGCGCATTGCGCCAGTCGACCAGCACATTGCCCTGGAAGACGATACCGATATCGGTCTCCGGGCCCGTGACCTTGCGCCCATTGATCGCGATCTGGCCGCCGCTGCAATCGAGCAGCCCGGCCAGCATCATCAGCAAGGTGCTCTTGCCGCAGCCGGACGGGCCGACGAGCGAGACAAAGGCGCCGGGGGCGATATCGAGATCGACCGAACTCAGCGCCGGCACGGCACCGGTTCGGCTGCGATAGGTCTTACTGACACCGGAAATGGAGACGGAAACGCTCACGGCAAAACCCCGGCGATCGGGGCCGACTGTCGCCGGCCCCGCCGCACCGGATCAGAGCGAGGTCGGCACGAAGTCATTCGTGTAGAAATCGCTCGCCTTCATGTCGGTCTTCACGTCGTTGTACTTCTTCAGCAGGTCGAGCGCGCTCTGCCAGTCGACATCGACGTTCAGGCCGAGACGCTTGTCGGTGTTGTTCTTCGAGTAAAGAATCGAGAGCGTCACGTCGAGCACCTGGCGGGCCTGTTTCTTTTCCTTGTCCTCGGATTCACTGGCTTCCCAGTTCACGAGGGAGGCGATGGCCTCATCGGGATTGGCTGCTGCTTCCTTCACCGCCAGCAAGGTGGCATGGACGAAGCGTTTGCAGAGATCGGCATTCCCCGTGACCGTGTCCTTGTGGGCGACGATGGCATAGCCCGGCTGAGCCACGCCATAATCGGCGTAGTTGAAGGCGATCGGCGTCTTGCCTCCATTGGCCTCGATCTCCGCCGGCTTGTCGTCGATACCGCCGAGGATGGCCGGGGCCAGCCCCTGCAGATAGCTTTGCACCAGCGCGCTGTCGGCGACATTGGTCAGCTCGATCTTGCTGATATCCACGCCGGCATTCGCCGCCGCGACCGGGAACAGCGTATTCACGCCGGCGCCTGCCGTGGTCAGCACCTTCTTGCCTTCGAGATCCTTGAAGGTCTTGATGCCGGAATCAGGATTGACGATTACCGCATCGGTGCCGGTGGCATCGATGGTGGCAATCGACATGACCGGCGCGCCCTGGGCCGCCAGCTTCATCATCGTCACCGCCGAGCAATAGGCGAATGTGGAATCCTTGTTGGCGACCAGGCGTGTGGTGGCACCCGAGCCGTTGCCCTGCTTCACCACGACATCGAGACTGTCCTGGCCGTAATAGCCCTTGTCGATGCCAAGGAAAAAGATGCTGTGCGAGCCGTAGAACAGCCAGTTGGTGCGGAAGATGACCTTGTCCGCGGCAAACGCCGAACCGAGCGGAAGAGCCGAGACGAGTGCCGCACCGCCGCCGAGCTGGAGCGCCTGACGGCGCGTGATACCCCTGAGTGACTTTGGCATTGCAGATACCTCCTTGTCGTTCCCTGTTTTGATGACGTCGCTTTCTTCTTGCTTGAAAAACGCTCGCCGACGGCTGGTGTTTATTTGGCCACGACGCGCGGTACTCCCGTATCCATGAGCATCTTGCGGGTGCGCTCGCGGTAGAGCTTGCGCACATCGCGGGTGGGTGGCCGACAGCGGCTTGAATCGAGCCCGACCAGCTCCATGCAGAGCTTGTCCATGTACCCGTCGCCGCTGGTGTAGGTTTTCTCGATCTCGACCCAGAGCTTGTAATAGGGCATGGCCTCGCGCACGAGGGCCTGCTGCACGGCGCGATAGCGCCCGGCATCCAGATCGTCGATCAGCTTTATGCCCCACTCCGGCCAGTAGTTCGCCAGATGCACCTCGAAGGCGCGGGCCCCCAGCATATGGCTGATGGCGAAGTTCAGATGGTTATCGATGATGCAGAAGCGGTCCTTGAAGTGCGCTACCACATCCTCGAATTCCATCGCGTCGGTGCGCGGCGTCGCCCATTTCAGGCCGACCACGTTCGGGATCTTGGCCAGGCGCTCGACCATGGAAAGCGAGACGGCGGCACTGGTCCAGAAGGTGTTGTAGATGATGATGGCGATGTCGGAAGCGTCGGCGCAGGCCGCGACATGCTCGAAGAAATCTTCCTCGGTATGGGTGAAATAGAAGGGGCAGGAGACTTGAATGAACTCCGCGCCCGCTTTCTTCGCTGCCTTGGCCAGCAGCTTCAGCTCCATGGTGCTGGTGGTTTGCGCACCCATGGCCACGGGCAGCTTGCCGTCGGCTTCGGCGACCACCGCTTCGGCTACCTGAACGCGTTCGTCGAAGGTCATGGTGGAAAAGTCGCCCGCCGCACCCCCGGCCAGCAACGTGCCGTATCTGGCGTTGATGCCGTTATCCATCAGGAAGCGCACATTGCGCCGCGTCGCCGCCAGATCGAGCGCGAGGTCCGGATCCCGGAACATGGTCGGGATGGTGATATAGCAGCCCTCGAGCCGCTTTTTTTCCTGTTCGAAATTCATTTTTCTCCCTCCGGCGCCTGTTCAGACTAGGCCGCGACGATAAAGCGGCATTGACAATTCCCTGCTCAAAATTGACGATTTCGGCCAGCGCCCCGGAGGTCCCCTGGAGCCAGGCTGATGGCCAAGACCATTCGCGTCCCGAACGCACCGCCGCCCGCTAACGAATCCGAAACGGTTCGCTACGGCTTTCTACTGCTGCCCGAATTCCCCATCTATGCCTTGATCCCGGCGATCGAAGCGCTGCGCATCGCCAATCAGAACCGGGGCCGTAAGCTCTATAGCTGGCATCTTTTTTCCCCCGACGGCAAGCCGGTCAGGGCCGGCAACGGCATGTCGGTGCCGGTGGAAAGCGCCATGGGCGACGTTGCCTGGTTTCCGTCCGTCTTCATCTGCGCCGGCAATCATCCGACCCAATACGGCACCAAGCGGCTGTTGAACTGGCTGCGTCGACTGGCGCGCCATGGCGCGGTGCTGGGTGCCTTCGATACCGGCGCGTTCGCGCTGGCGGCTGCCGGGCTGCTCGATGGCTATCGCGTAACACTGCATTGGGAAGCGCTTGCCATGTTCCGCGACCAGTATCCGGAGATCGAGACGACGGAGCAGCTCTATGTGATCGACCGCGACCGCATCACCTGCGGGGGCGGCAATGCCTCTCTCGATCTGATGCTGCATCTGATCGCGCGGCGCCACGGCCCTGGCATCGCCCAGATCGTCGCCAACGGCTTCATCGCGCAGCGCATTCGCCGCGATGTCGAGCCCCAGCGCATGTCGGCCCAGCACATCTCCGGCGACAGCCGCGCGCCCTTCACGCGCATCCTGCATGAGATGGAGGAGAATGTGGAAACGCCGCTGCCGGCGCGCGATCTGGCGCGCCGTGCCGGCATATCCACGCGCGCTTTGGGCCGCATCCTGCGCGACCGCGTGGGCGAATCGCCCATGCGCTATTACCTCAAGGTCCGCCTTCAGGCGGCGCGCAATGCGCTGTTCTACAGCGACATCCCGATCCAGGGCATCGCTGCCTCCTGCGGGTTCTCCTGCCCCGAGGTCTTCTCGCGCAGCTTTCGGTCCCATTTCGGCGTTTCGCCCCGGGAATTCCGCCAGCAATTCACCCGCGAGCAATTGCGCCGCTTCCGTCCGGAGCTTGAGCCCGAGCCCGAAATCGGCTCCTAATCCCGGCCTCGCATCGTCACAACGCCAGCGGAGCCGCCATGCGTCACAAGCTCTTCATCGACGATGAATGGGTCGAACCCGCCAAGGGTGAGTGTTTCGCCACCATCGACCCGGCAACCGAAGAGCCGACCGCCGAGATAGCCCGCGCGACGCCGGCCGATATCGACAAGGCGGTGAAGGCGGCCCATGCCGCGATGAAGGGCCCGTGGTCGCGGCTGGCGCCGATGGAGCGCGGCGTCCTGATGTTCAAGCTGGCCGATGCGATCGCGGCCAATCGAGACGAGCTGGCGCGGCTGGAGACTCTGGATGTCGGCAAGCCGCTGAAGGATTCCCTCGGCGATATCGACGGCGTGGTGACCACGCTGCGCTACAACGCCGGCGCCGCCGACAAGATGCAGGGCGAGACGATCCCCCTGGGCCCTGACGTGGTGGATTTCACCTTGTTGGAGCCCATGGGGGTCACGGCGCATATCGTGCCATGGAATTTCCCCCTCGGCATGGCCATGCGCTCCATGGCACCGGCCTTGGCCGCGGGCTGCACCGTGGTGCTGAAGCCTGCCGAACAATCGCCGCTCAGCGCCCTCAAATTCGCCGAATTGCTGCCCAAGGCCGGCATTCCCAAGGGCGTGGTCAATGTGGTGACGGGGTTCGGTGAAGATGCCGGCGAGGCGCTGGTGCGCCACCCGCTGGTGCGCGGCATCAGCTTCACCGGCTCACTGGAGACGGGCCGCAAGATTCTTGCCGGCGCCGCGCCGGGAATCAAACCCTCGATCCTTGAACTCGGCGGCAAGAATCCGATGATCGTCTTCGCCGATGCCGATATCGATCGCGCCGTGGGCGATGCGCTCGCGGGCTCGTTTGAGAATTGCGGCCAGGTCTGTTCGTCGTCCTCGCGCTATCTGCTGGAGCCATCGATCCGCGAGGAATTCCTCGGCAAGCTGACGGAGAAAGCCCTAAAACTGAAGGTCGGGCCCGGCATGGAAAATTCGGATATCGGCCCCATCGTCTCGCGCGAACAGTATGAGCGTGTCACCGGCTATGTGGCGCGGGGTCGATCCGATGGCGGCAAGCTGCGCCTGGGGGGAAATCGGCCCCGCCATCTGCAGCGTGGCTATTTCATCGAGCCGACGATCTTCGAGGGTGTCGATCCCTCCGCTGTCATTGCGCGGGAGGAGATCTTCGGGCCGGTCGGCGTCGCGCTCGACATCCGCGGCGAGCAGGAGGCCGTGGCACTTGCCAACGGCCTCGGCTATGGCCTGGCCGCCGGCATCTATTCCCGCGATATCTCCCGCGCGTTGCGGCTGGCGCGCCAGATCGAGGCGGGGTCGATCTGGATCAATGGCTGGTGGATGGGCGGCGTACAGGCGCCGACCGGCGGCATGAAGGACAGCGGCATCGGGCGCGAACGCGGACTTGCCGGTATCCGCAACTATCTGCAGATCAAGAACGTCGCGATCCGGCTCTAGCTTCGCTGATCACGCCGCTGCGCCGGCAGCCATTGCGGATACGAGGCTGAATCTGTGGCGGTAAGGGACACGGGGCAGGGCGTGCGGAGTACCTGCACCGCTACGGCCTCCAGGCTGTGCGCCAGCGGCGCCGGCGCGCCGAAGGCTTCCAGCGCGACCGTCCATGACGGCGCTTCGTCCAGCCAAAGCTGTGTTACCTCGAACAGGCAGCCCTGCCGCGGCGCCTCGCCGCCGCTGATCTCGATTGCCCCGGCCTCGTGAATGGCGAATTTCCGCAGATGGCGTTCCTTGACCACATGCAGGGCGGCGGGATCGGCCAGCCGGCGCTCGATATCGGCGAAGAGATGCGTGCGATAGCCTTCCTTCTTCCAGGGCGCAGCTTCGCCGGCGGTATTGTGGGGGTAGGCGACGGCGCGCGCCGGACCGGCCTGGGTCTTGAATTCCAGCCGGCCTTCGCGAAGCTTCACGCTCAGGCCCAGCTGGTGGGGCAGCGGCAGATAGATGTCGGTGCGCTTCGGCGACGCCCCGATTGGCGCGCCATCGCGAAACCAGTCGAGCACAGCGGCGGAAACGGCACCCGGAAAGAACCAGCGGATTTCATCGGTGACCTGCATGGCGCGCAAGCTAGCAAGTTATGAGGTGTGATGGCAGGGCGGGTGGCTGCCTGGTTTCACCAGGGGCCTAGTTCGAGACGAACAGCACCGAGACCTTGGCCTGCTGCAGCACGGCCGCGGCGACATTGCCGAAGAACAGGGTTTCGCCCGGCCGGCGATTGACGCCCATGACGATCAGATTGTGCCGCCCGCTGCGCACCTTGCGCAGGATCGCCTCCTCCGGCGCGATATCGACCTGTACGGCGGTGCGGATGGGCCGCCCATAGCGCTCGCCCAGAGCTACGATGTCCTTGAGGATGGCTTCCTCATGGCGATGGCTGGGGCTGCGGTAGCGCCGGTTGCCGGTGCCGGCAGATTTGCTCGTGACATAGAGCGCGGCAATGGGTGCGTCGCTCGTTCGCGCCAAAGCCACGGCAATATCAGCGGCGCGCCGTGAGACATCGGTGCCGGTAATGGGAACCAGAATGCGAAGCCCGCTATCGGCCGGGTGTTCCAGATGTTCGCCGCGGGGGACGACCACGGCAAGCGGACCATCGAAGGCGGCCGCGACCCGTGCCGGCTCGGCGGCAATACTGCCATCCGCCGCGACGAGGTGTTCGATTCCCAGAACCAGCAGGCCATAGCCCTTGCGGGCCTCCTTGGTGACGGCTTCCACGCTTTCTTCTTTCGGCGCGCGGGTGGTCACGTCGACCTTGCTGGGCGTAACGGACCCCGCCTCGGTCTCGGCGGCAGCTCTCTGTTCGGCTGCGGCCCTGACCGTCGATTCCGCGCTTTCCTCCGCGCTCCGCGCCTTGACCTGGTCCTGGCCCCCGCGGCCAATATGCATGACGGTAGTCGGAGCACCGCGTCCGCCGGCGAGCAGCCCTGCCAGGCGCGAGGCGAATTTTCCCGCCGGGCTTTCATCGACCGCCAGCAGGACGCGGTCGAGATTGGCGACAAATCCCTTGGCTTCGAATTCCTCACGCTCCAGCCGCGCCTTCTCATTCTCACCCATGGGCAGGCGTGCCAGGCCCCAGCGCAGCATCGGCGGCATCGCCATGGTAGTGACCACCGCCATGGTGACGATCATGGTGTAAAGATTCTGGCTGAGCACACCCATCGAGAGCCCGATGGTGGCAATGATCACTTCGGTCGAACCTCGCGCGTTCATGCCGCAGGCAAGCGCCATGGATTCCCGCATGGTCAGGCGCCCTGCAAGCCCGCCGGCAAAGGCGCCGGCGAATTTGCCGATGGAGGCGATCAGGATCAGCCCGGCGGTCAAGGCCAGCAGATAAGGGTCTTTCAGGATTGTCAAATCGGCGCTGAGGCCGGCGAGGCCGAAGAAGACGGGCATGAACAGGCCCATGATCAGGCCGCGCAACTGATCGTCGATATGCTTGGTGAGGATCGGGGATTCGCCGACCAGAATGCCGGCGACAAAGGCGCCGAGAACGGTATGCACGCCGATCCATTGGGTGATCAGGGCCATG
The DNA here is from genome assembly GCA_036493015.1 of Dongiaceae bacterium. Lineage (GTDB taxonomy): Bacteria > Pseudomonadota > Alphaproteobacteria > Dongiales > Dongiaceae > DASXQK01. The sequence continues at coordinate 14,316 of DASXQK010000239.1, forward strand.
CCACCCATCAGGACCAGGATCACGAAGATGACCGGGACATCGCTGACAAGATTGTCGTTGGTCCAGCGGATGAGGGTGAACACCAGCCGCCGGCCGATGGTGAGGCTGATCGCCAGGAACAGCAGCGTGCCGATGATGCTTTTAGCCAACGATAGCGCGTCGATCGTGCCGTGCTGGGCCAGGCCGAAG
>DASXQK010000240.1:0-1842 GCA_036493015.1 Dongiaceae bacterium
CTCCGGCTACGGCATGATCGATATCCCGCTGGCGGTCATCAAGAATGGCCGCGGCCCCTCCATCCTGCTGATGGCCGGCAACCACGGCGACGAGTATGAAGGCCAGGTTACCCTCTCGCGCCTGATCCAGCATCTGAAGCCAGCCGACATCAGCGGCCGCGTCATCGTCATGCCGGCGGCGAATCTGCCGGCAGCCATGGCCGGCGCGCGCATCTCACCGCTGGATGACGGCAATCTCAACCGCTCCTTTCCCGGCGAGCCCACCGGCACGCCGACCTGGCAGATCGCCCATTACGTCGACAGCGTGCTGGTGCCGATCTGCGATGCCTGGGCCGATCTTCATTCCGGCGGCAGCTCGATGGATTACCTGCCCTTCGCCGCCTTCTATGAGAGCGGCGATGCGGTGCTCGATGCCAAGGGCGAAGCCATCATGCGGGCCTTCGGTGCGCCGCGCAGCGTGCGGGTGTCGGCGCGGCCCGATCCTCGCCTGGCCGCCGCCACCGCGCATCGGCGCAGAATCGCCTATCTCGGCGGCGAGTGGGGCGGCGGGGGTTGCGTCAATCCCGACGGAGTGGAGCTCACCCGCAACGGCGTGCTGCGGGTGTTGGCCCATCTCGGCATCCTAGGTGACATCAAACGCTTCAACGTACCGAAGCCGCCGAAGACCCAGTCGCTGGAATGGGGCGGGTACGAGTACTACGCCTTCGCGCCGGAAGCAGGCTTGTTCGAACCGGTCGTGCGACTGGGCGACCGGGTCAAGGACGGCCAGCTTTGCGGGCATGTGCATTTTATCGAAAGCCCCTGGCGCAGCAGCGTGCCGGTGCATTTCAAAAAAGGCGGCTCGCTGATCTGCCAGCGCCATTTCGGCCGGGTCCAGCCGGGCGATTGCGTCGCCCATACCGTGATTGAGCACTGAGCATGAAAGTAAGGGCAATCGAGACGATCCAGCTGGCCGAGTTCGCCAATCTTTGCTGGGTGCAGGTGCATACGGATGAAGGCCTGATCGGCCTGGGCGAGACCTTCTTCGGCGCCGATGCGGTCGCAGCCTACATCCATGAGAGCGCGGCGCCCTATCTGCTAGGCAAGGATCCGCTGCGCATCGACGAGCATTCCAACCAGTTGCGCGCCACCTATGTCGGCTTCAGCGGCACCGGGGTTGAGATGCGGGGGCTTTCGGCCATCGATATCGCGCTCTGGGACATTTTCGGGCTATCGACCGGCCAGCCGATCCACCAGCTTCTCGGCGGGCTCAGCCGCGACAAGATCCGCACTTACAACACCTGCGCCGGCTATGGCTATGTGCGCAGCAAGATGAACCGCATCTCCGGCGAGTGGCAACCCATGGGCGCCCAGGCCGAAGGCCCCTACGAAGATTTCGAAGCCTTCCTCAACCGCGCCGACGAGCTGGCCGAAAGCCTGCTGCAGCAGGGCATCACCGGCATGAAGATCTGGACCTTCGATGCCTATGCCGCCGCCAGCAACGGGACCTACATCTCCGGCCCCGATCTGCAGAAGGCGATCGAGCCCTTCCGCAAGATCCGCAAGGCGGTCGGCAACCGCATGGACATCATGGTGGAGCTGCACACCCTGTGGAACATGCCCACCGCCAAGCGAATCATGGCGGCGCTTGAGGAGATCGATCCCTTCTGGTTCGAAGACCCCATCCGCATGAACAATGCAGATGCGCTGGCTGAGCTCGCCCGCTCGACCCGGGTCCCGATCACCGCCAGCGAAACGCTCGCAACGCGCGCCGCCTATCGCGAAGTCATCGGCCGCGGGGCCATCGGCATCGTCATGCCGGATCTGAGCTGGATCGGCGGCATATCCGAGGCGCGCAAGGTC
>DASXQK010000241.1:0-5610 GCA_036493015.1 Dongiaceae bacterium
ATTGACGATGATCGCAGGCAGGCCTTGTTCCTTCACCATCGTCTGCACCAGCCGCTCGGCCACTACCTTGCTGCGCTTATAGGCGCCGATGGCACCTTCGGGCGTCAGGTTACAGATCTCATCCGCCGATCGGCCGCCGCCTTGGGGCGCCAATGTCGCGACACTGCTGGTATAGACGATGCGGCTCACCTTCTGGCGCAACGCCGCTTCCATGATATTGCGCGTGCCGTTCAGGTTGTTGCGAACGATCTCCTCGGGATCGGCCGCCCAGAGCCGGTAATCGGCGGCGACATGGAACAGCGCATCCCCGCCCTGCATGGCGCGATCGAGGGAGGATGCATCCATCAGGTCGCCCTCGGCGAGTTCGACCGGGAGCCCGTCGAGATTTGCCCGCGGTGTGCCCTTGCGCACCAACGCCCGCACCCTGGCACCGCTGAAGGACGACCCCGGCGCAAGAAGCGCGCGGATCACCGCCGAGCCGACGAAGCCGGTTCCTCCGGTGACGAGAATCTGTCCCGTTTCCTTCATTCTGGCGATTGGTCCCGGCGTGGTTGGGCCCCTGCCGCGAAGGCTTGCGGCAGGTGCCGGATATCAGGGTAGAACATCCCTTCCGGCGGGGCGAGCATATAGGGCCAAATCGGCGCTAAGTCACTGTAAAAAAGCCATTGTTTGGCGGACTCGGCACTGCGGCTATCGGTCTCAAGCTCGCCACATCCCGGCAATCGCTTCCCCGCTATACTCGCCCCCAAGGGGGCCCTGGCCCCAAGGGTGAGGCTGCGTATGCCGGCAAAAGGCTATTGGCGGGAGATTTCGGCGGTGCTGGTCGCCAAGACCATTGCAATCATCGCCCTCTATTTCCTGTTCATTGCCCCGTCAGGTCACTCGCCGGTAACCGCGGCGAAGGTCGCCGATCACCTGGCGCCCACTGGGCCCACGGCGGCTACGGATATCCAGCCGTGAGCGAACTCAGCGTCGTCGATCTCTCGCGCCTGCAATTCGCGCTTACGGCGATGTACCACTTCCTGTTCGTGCCGCTGACCATCGGCCTCTCGCTGCTCATCGCTATCATGGAGAGCGTCTATGTCATGACGCGCCGGGAGATCTGGCGCGAGATGACGAAGTTCTGGGGCCTGCTATTCGGCATCAATTTCGCCATGGGTGTCGCCACCGGCATTCCCATGGAATTCCAGTTCGGCACCAACTGGGCCTATTACGCCCATTATGTCGGCGACATCTTCGGGGCGCCGCTGGCGATCGAAGGCATGATGGCCTTCTTCCTGGAAGCGAGCTTCATCGGCCTGTTCTTCTTCGGCTGGAATCGGCTTTCCCGCGTAGAGCATCTCGTCGTCACCTGGCTGGTGGCGCTGGGTAGCAACCTCTCCGCGCTGTGGATCCTGATCGCCAATGGCTGGATGCAGTATCCCGTGGGCGCGTTTTTCAATCCCGTCACCATGCGCATGGAGGTGAGTTCGTTCTTCGACGTGCTGTTCAATCCCGTGGCACAAGCGAAATTCGTCCATACGGTGAGTGCCGGCTATGTCACCGGCTCGATCTTCGTCATGGCAGTCAGCGCCTGGTACATGCTGCGCGGGCGCAATCTCGAATTCGCCAAGCGCTCGATGACGGTGGCGGCCAGCTTTGGCCTTGCTTCCGCGCTCTCCGTAGTCGTGCTGGGCGATGAGAGCGGTTATACCGCCGGCCAGAACCAGAAGATGAAGATCGCCGCCATCGAGGCGATGTGGGAAACGGAGCCGGCGCCGGCGAGCTTCACCATCTTCGGCATTCCCGATCTGCCGAACCGCACGACCCATTACGAGATCAAGGTGCCCTGGGCGCTGGGATTGATCGCCACCCGTTCGCTGAACACGGAGGTGCCGGGGATCAAGAACCTGGTGGAGGCCAATGCCGTGCGCATCAAAAGCGGCATGATCGCCTATGCTGCCTTGCTGCGGTTGCGGGTCTATCAGGACGATCCGGGCGCCAAGGCGGCACTTGCAGAACACGTCGCCGATCTTGGCTATGGCCTGCTGCTGAAGCGCTATGCCCCCAATGTCTTCGACGCCACATCCGAGCAGATCGAAAAGGCTGCCTGGGACACAGTGCCCAATGTGCCGGTGCTGTTCTGGGGCTTCCGCTTCATGGTGGGTATCGGCTTTTTCTTCATCGCCTTTTTTGCCCTCTCCTTCTGGTTCTCGGCCAAGCGCCAATTCCAGAAGTATCGCTGGTATCTGCGGATTGCCCTCTTCGCTCTGCCGCTGCCCTGGATCTCCAGCGAGTTGGGGTGGGTGGTGGCCGAGAACGGACGCCAGCCCTGGACCATCGATGGTGTGCTGCCGACATATCTCTCGGTTTCCAGCGTCCCCGCCGGCGATGTGTGGTTCAGCCTTGGGGGCTTCGCCCTGTTCTACGGCCTGCTCGCCATCGTCGAGCTCTATCTGATGTTCAAATACATTCGACTCGGTCCTGAAAAGGCGCTGGGCGCACCCATGGTCTCGCCCGCGGTGCGGACATGAATCCCCTGGACCTGTTCGACTACGGCACGCTGCGGCTTGTCTGGTGGGTGCTGCTGGGCGTGCTGCTGATCGGTTTTGCGCTGACCGACGGCTTCGACCTCGGCAGCCTCATCCTGCTGCCCTTCGTGGCCCGCAGGGATGGCGAACGGCGCATCGTCGTCAATGCCATCGGTCCCGTCTGGGAAGGCAACCAGGTCTGGCTGATCCTGGGTGCCGGCGCGATCTTCGCCGCCTGGCCGATGGTCTATGCAACGGCCTTCTCCGATTTCTATCCGGCGATGATCGTGGCGCTGGCCGGGCTGGTGATCCGCCCGGTCGCCATCATCTATCGCAGCAAGATGGAGGGCCGCACCTGGCGGGCGATCTTCGACTGGCTGATGGTGATCGCGAGCTTCGTTCCGGCACTGATTTTCGGCGTGGCCATCGGCAATGTGATCCAGGGGGCGCCGTTCCGCTTCGATACCAACAGCATGCGGTTGATCTACGAAGGCAGCTTCATCGGCCTGCTCAATCCTTTCGCGCTGCTGACGGGGCTGTTGTCCGTCTGCATGATCACCATGCATGGCGGCGCTTATCTTTCGATCAAGACCGAGGAGACGATCGCCTTTCGTGCGCGGATTGCCGGATTTGTCTCGGCGCTGCTGGTAATGGCGCTGTTCGTGGCGACGGGAGTCTGGGTGGCGCTATTCATCAAAGGCTATCTGCTGTTGAGTGCTGCATCACCCGACGGCGAATCCGATCCCATCGCCAAGATGGTGTCGCGCTCGAACGGCGCCTGGTTCGCCAATTACGGTGCCGCCCCTTGGCTGATGGCGGCACCGGCGATGGGATTCTTCGCCGCGGCGAGTGCGGCAATCGGCTTTGCCCGGGGCCGCGACCGCATGGCGCTGATCGCCAGCGGTATTTCCGTCTTTGGCATCATCGCCACCGTCGGTGTCAGCATGTTCCCCTTCATCCTGCCCTCCTCCCTCGATCCGAGGAGCAGCCTGACCCTCTGGGATGCATCGTCGAGCAAGGCGACCCTGCTGACCATGCTGGCGGCGACGGTCATATTCCTGCCGCTCATCCTGATCTATACGGCCATCATCTATCGCGTGCTGCGCGGCCGCGTAACCAGTGCGGATGTCGAAGCCGATCACGGAAGCTATTGAGGAAATCCGATGTGGTATTTCAGCTGGATCCTGGGCCTCGGCCTTGCCTGCAGTTTCGCCATCCTGAACGCCATGTGGCTGGAAGTGCGCCGGGCCAATGACGAGAGCGACCAGGCCAAGCACGATTAAGAGGCCAGCCAAGACAATCTGCCAAAAGGTTCAGATTACCAATTCGTCAGGTCACCGCTGCTGGACCGATGGCTACAATACGCAGCCATAACGCCAGGCAATTCCACCGGGCGCCGCCGCGCTCCATCTTCCGCCGTATGAGGGACATCAATGACGCTGCTTCAGGCCATCCTGCTCGCCGCCGTGCAGGGTATCAGCGAGCTTTTCCCTGTCAGTAGCCTGGCCCATGCGGTCATCCTGCCCCGGATCCTCGGCTGGCCCATCGACCAGAAAGCGCCGGAATTCCTGCCTTTCCTGGTGGTGCTGCATCTGGGAACGGCCGCGGCCTTGCTGGTCTATTTCTGGCGCGATTGGGTCGGGCTCGCGCGCGGCGTGCTGGGTATGGGACCCCTGGATGAGCGATCCGGCAGCCGGCGCCTGTTTTTCCTGATCGTCATCGGCACGATTCCCGCCGCCATCGTCGGCAAGCTGCTGGAAGCGCCCTTGCGTGCCCTTTTCGGCAGCCCGATGGTCGCCGCCGCTTTCCTGATGGCCAATGGCGTGGCGCTCCTGATCGCCGAGAGGTTGCGCCGCCAGGCGGGCAAGCGAAGCATGGAGGAATTGAGCTGGGGTCAGGCTCTGTTCATTGGGCTCTGCCAATGCGGCGCGCTGATCCCCGGGTTCTCGCGCTCGGGCCTCACCATCGGCGCCGGGCTTGGTACCGGTATGAGTCATGAGAATTCGGCGCGTTTTTCGTTCCTGCTCGCCACCCCCATCATCGCCGGCGCGGGGATGCTGGAACTGCCGAAGCTGCTGCATGCGGGCGGGGCCAGCGCCATTCCATTATCGACCGCGCTCATCGCCGGAATCGTTGCCGCGATGACGGCGTTTTTCAGCACCGCCTTCCTGATGCGCTTCTTCCGCCAGCACGATCTGCAGGCGCTGAATCCGTTCGCCTATTACTGCCTCGCGGCCGGTGCCATCGCTATTGTCCTGCTCGGCTTCGTTATATAGACGCCGGTTGAAATGGCTCTGAAGGGCATGTCGGGCATCGCTCTCAAGCGTTTCGATTTCAGCGCCTGGCGGACGAAATGGCCGGCATTGCGCCAGGCCGCACGCAATGACGAGCTGTTCGTCATTCTGCTGGCGGTGGTCGCGGGCGCGGTTTCGGCGGTCGGGGTCATTGCGCTGCGCGAGCTGGTGGTCCTGTTCCACCACTATCTTTATGGCGTACCGGCGGTAGAGCACGCTCTCCAGGGCGCGGTGCTGCAATGGTGGCGACCGGTGCTGGTGCTGGTCGCCGGCGGTGCCGCCTATGGCCTGGTTGCGCTGCTGATCCGGCGCTGGCGGCCCATCGATCCCCTGGACGTGATCGAGGCCAATGCGCTTCATGGCGGCAACCTGCCGCTGTGGGACGGGGTGATCATCGCCTTCCTGACCGTGACCGCCGTGGGGCTTGGCGCATCCGTCGGATTGGAAGCGGGTGTCACCCAGCTGGGTGCCGCGGCGGCAAGCTGGATGGGCCGGCGCTGCAAAGTGAACCGGACCGCCATGCGCACGCTGGTGGGGTGCGGTGCGGCAGCGGCCATCGCCGCTGCCTTCAACGCGCCGATTGCCGGCATCTTTTATGCACTGGAGCTCGTCATCGGCGGCTATGCGGTGACGGCGCTGATCCCGGTCGCGGTTGCCGGCATTACCGGCACACTGACCGCCCATCTGATGTTCGATGTCGACCCGATCTATTTCATCGTCACCCCGCCGATGCTGAATTCGCTGGATTACGGGATGTTCGCGCTGCTGGGCATGGCGGCCGCCGCTGTCGGCGTGATCGTCATGCG
>DASXQK010000242.1:0-7559 GCA_036493015.1 Dongiaceae bacterium
CGCGGTGACTTTGCGCAAAGGGACTTGCGGGCATTTGTGATTATTGCAGCGTAACTGACCTGAAAGGCCGTTTGGCCATGGCGGACAAATGGTTACCGCGATTTTAGGCATTGAAATTGAGGTAAACTTGGCATGGCGCAGGCCGCTCCTTTACAGTATGGCAGGGTTTGAACCGGCCTTCGCCAAGCGCGGAACGGCCGATGCAACCCGCGGTACCGCAAGTCGCATCGGGACATTAAGGGGCGTTGCGTGAACCACCGCGCGGGATCATGGCTGAAAGGCCGGGTGCGCTGAGGTTGCGACTGTTGCAGGACGTTCGTGGAGCAAACTGTTGAGTAACAAGGGCGGAACAAGAGCCGTTCTGGGCCTGGCGTTGATCGCTGCCGTGATGGCGGCGGGCTATGTCGTTTATTCGAACCGCACGCCCGCGACCGGCGCCGAGAAGGTGCAGGCGGCGACGGCTGTTGCCGCGCCGGTCATGATCGCATCAGTCGTCAGCGGACCCTTCGAAGTCCGCGGCCACACCATCGGCACCGTCAGTATCGATGCAACGGTTCAGGTGAAATCCCAGGTCGATGGCCGCATCGTTGAGGCACCGTTCATCGAAGGCCAGATGGTGCATAAGGGCGATCTGCTATTCCGTCTGGATCCGGCGCTGTTCCAGGCCCAGGTGAAACAGGCGGAAGCGGCTTTGGTGCGCGATCAGGCCAACCTTGCCAACGCACAGGCGGACCTGCAGCGTTTCACCGATCTGGCAAAGAAGGGTTTCGCGACTGCCCAGCAGCAGGAAACCGCCAGCGCCCAGACCAAGGTTCTCTCGGCAGCCATCGTCGCCGACCATGCCGCCATCGATATCGCCAAGCTGCAGGTGAGCTATACGGAGATCAGCTCGCCCATGGATGGCAAGACCGGCAAGATCCTGGTGCCCCCCGGCAATCTGGTGAAGGCCAACGATACCGGCGCGCTGGTGGTGATCAACCAGCTGCAGCCGATCGCCGTGGATTTCTCGCTGCCCCAGCAGGACCTGCCCTCGCTGCAGAAGCGCATGGCGAGGAACAAGCTTCTGGTCACGATCACAATTCCCGGCGACAGCAACGTAACGCCTTTGGTCGGCAAGGTCGGCTTCATCAATAACGCGGTCGATACGACGACCGGCACGATCACGCTGAAGGCGGTGTTCGACAATGCCGATCTGAAGCTCGTGCCGGGCCAGCTCGTCAATGTGAACATCCTGCTGCAGACCATCGACGAAGCGCTGATGATGCCGAAGGAAGCGGTCAACCAGGGTCAGAACGGCCAGTATGTCTATCGCCTGATGCCCGACGGCACCGTTTCCGTGGCACCGGTCAAGGTCGCCTATGAAGACGGCGGCCGGGTCGTCGTTTCCGACGGGGTGAGCGCCGGCGACAAGGTTGTGACCGATGGCCAGCTTCGCCTGGCGCCGGGCGTCAAGGTCGACGTCAAGAACGCAGGCACCTAGATGAACCCGTCGCTGCCGTTCATCAAGCGGCCGGTCATGACCAGCCTGCTTATGATCGCGGTGCTGATCTTCGGCACCCTGGGCTATTTCAGCCTGCCCGTCAGCGAACTGCCCAACGTGGATTTTCCCACCATAACGGTCTCGGCCAAACTGCCGGGCGGCGATCCGGAGACCATGGCCTCGGCTGTGGCAACGGTGCTGGAGAATCAGTTCTCCACCATCGCCGGCATCGATTCGATGACCTCGACCAGCAGCCAGGGTTCGACCCAGATCACGCTGCAGTTCGACCTCGACCGCAATATCGATGCCGCCGCCCAGGACGTGCAGTCGGCCATCGCCGGCTCGCTGCGCAAGCTGCCGCCGGACCTGCCCGACCCGCCGGTCCTGCGCAAGGTGAACCCGGCGGATTCGCCCATCATCTTCCTGGCGCTGAGCTCGCCCACCATGCCGCTATCGGCCGTCGACGATTATGCCGAGACGGTGCTGGCGCAGCGATTGTCGAGCCTGCCGGGTGTCGCCCAGGTGAATGTCTTCGGCGCGCAGAAATATGCCGTGCGCATCCAGCTCAATCCCGACGCGCTGGCCGCGCGCAATATCGGTATCGACGAGGTCCAGGCCGCAGCCCAGGCCGGCAACGTCAACCTGCCGACCGGAACGCTGGAGGGCTTCAAAGGATCGGCCTCGATCCAGGCCAATGGCCAGCTCGTGAACGCCGACACCTTCAAAGGGCAGATCATCGCCTATCGCAACGGCAATCCGGTACGCTTCCAGGATATCGGCGTCGTGCGCGACAGCGTGGAGAACAACAAGGTCGCCACCTGGTACAACGGCGACCGCGCCGTGGTGCTGGCGATCCAGCGCCAGCCGGGCTCCAATACCATCCAGGTCGTCGACGCCATCCGCGCCGTGCTGCCCACATTCATCGCCCAGCTTCCGCCGGCAGTGCATCTGACGGTCATATACGATCGCAGCCAGTCGATCCGCACCGCCGTGCACGACGTGCAGTTCAGCCTGCTGCTGGCCTCCGGACTGGTGGTGCTGGTGATCTTCCTGTTCCTGCGCAATCTCTCGGCCACCATCATTCCTTCGCTCGCCTTGCCGCTCTCGGTCGCCGGCACCTTCGCGGGCATGAGCCTGCTGGGTTACAGCCTCGACAATCTCTCGCTGATGGCGCTCACGCTCTCGGTCGGCTTCGTCGTCGACGATGCCATCGTGATGCTGGAGAACATCGTCCGCCATATGGAGCAGGGCGATCCCCCGACGGTAGCGGCGATGAAGGGGGCGAAGGAAATCGGCTTCACCATCATGTCGATGACGTTGTCGCTGGTGGCGGTGTTCATTCCGGTGCTGTTCATGGGCGGCATTGTCGGGCGGCTGCTGCATGAATTCGCCGTCACCATTGCTTGCGCCATCATCGTCTCGGGCCTGGTGTCGCTGACATTGACGCCGATGCTGTGCAGCCGCTTTGTTCATGCCCAGCACGGGCTGAAGCATGGCGTGACCTATCGCGCGCTGGAATGGGCCTTCGACCAGGTACAGGCAGGCTATGGCTCGACCCTTGCCTGGGCGCTGAACCACCGCTTCTTCATCTTCCTGGTTTTCCTCGGCAGCCTCGCCGGCACCGCCTATTTCTTCCACGACATTCCCAAGGATTTCCTGCCCAGCGAGGATACGGGCCAGATCAGCTCCGCGACCGAAGGCGCCAACGGCATCTCCTTTGCCGAGATGGTGCGCCACCAGCAGATGGCCGCGGCCGTGATCCGCCAGGATCCCAATGTGGCGATCGTCATGTCGTCAGTGGGTGCGGGCGGGCCGCGCTCCACCAGCAATTCCGGAACGATCTTCATCACCTTGAAGCCGCGCGATCAGCGCACGCTTTCCGCCGACCAGGTGATCCAGGAATTGCGCCCGAAACTGGCGCAGATCCCGGGCATCAATGTCTATCTGCAGAATCCGCCCAGCTTGCGCATCGGCGGCGTGTTCACCAAGTCGCAATACCAGTACACGCTGCAAAGCCTGGATTTGCAGGCGCTCTATGGCACGGCGGGCAAGCTGGTGGATGCGCTGGCCAAGACGCCGGGTTTCCTCGACGTGACAAGCGACATGGATCTGTCGAGCCCGACGGTGAATGTCGAGATCGACCGCGACCGAGCGGCGTCTCTCGGGATCTCGGCGCAGCAGATCGAGCAGGCGCTGGCCTCCTCCTTCGGCTCGCAACAGATCTCGACCATCTACACCTCATCGGCGCAGTACGAGGTGATTCTCGAGCTCGAGGAGAATTTCCAGCGCGATGCCAGCGCGCTCTCGCGGCTCTATCTGCGGTCGGCCACCGGTTCGCTCGTGCCGCTGGATGCGGTGGTGAAGATCAGCCACGGCTCCAGCCCGCTGACGGTGAGCCACCAGCAGGAGCTGCCGGCGGTCACCATCTCCTTCAACCTGCCGCCGGGCCGCGCCCTCAGCCAGGCCGCCACCGACATCACCCGGGTCGAGCGCGAGGTGGGCCTGCCGGCGAGCGTGGAGACCAGCTATCAGGGCACGGCGCAAGCCTTCCAGAAATCGACCCAGGGCCTCGGCATGCTGCTGGCGATGGCGATCGTCGTCGTCTACATCGTGCTGGGCATTCTCTATGAGAGCTTCTTCCACCCGCTGACCATTCTCTCTGGCCTGCCTTCGGCTGGCATGGGCGCCTTGATCGCGCTCGAGGTCGCAGGATTGCCGCTGACGCTCTACGCCTTCGTGGGCATCATCATGCTGGTGGGCATCGTGAAGAAGAACGCCATCATGATGATCGACTTCGCGCTGGAACGGCAGCGCGGCGATGGCATGGCGCCGCGAGAGGCGATCTATCAGGCATGCCTTATCCGCTTCCGCCCCATCATGATGACGACCATGGCGGCGTTCGTGGGCGTGCTGCCGATCGCGATCGGACTGGGCGGTGGTTCGGAAGCGCGCCGGCCGCTGGGAATCGCCGTCGTCGGCGGCCTGGTGCTCTCGCAGCTTCTGACCCTCTACATCACGCCGGTGCTTTATCTCTATCTCGACCGCATTGCGCATCGGGCCGGCCGCGGCCAGCGCAAGCTGCCGTCCGCCGAACCGCATCCCGCGGAATAACGGGCGCAAATCGGCTCTCAACGGCCGGCGCGCTAAAGCCGTGACTACTGGCGCCGGCAGGAAATACTGGCGCCGACGGGCTTGGGCACATTAGGCTTTGCCCCTCACCTCAAGGCGGGAGCGATTGTCATGACGGCGCAAGGAAAGATTACCACCGGCGAACCCTTCTCGTTGCGCCGGCGCAACCCCGAGGGCGGCACCAAGCCGATGAAGGGCTGGGGCTTTCGCAACGAAACCGATCCGCTGACTGATGTGCTGCTGGGTTCGCCCGCATTCCTGCGCCATCTCGCCACCAGCTCGCTCTCGCGCAAGCATCTGCGCGAAAGCCCCTGCAACATCCAGGTGGCCCAGGCCCAGCATAAAGAACTGGCCGCGGCCTATGAACATTTCGGCGTGCGCATCCATTGGCATGAGCCCTCGCCGGAGCTGCCCATGCAGGTCTATTCGCGGGATTCCAGCGTGATGACGCCCTATGGCGCGATCATCACCGCCATGGCCAATTGGTGGCGCCGCGGCGAGAACTACGCCGCCATCCGCACCTATGAGCAGCTCGGCATCCCGATCTACGACATGGTGACCGCCGGCACCTTCGAGGGCGGCGATTTCGATGTGATCGAGGAAGGCTGCGTGCTGATCGGCTGCGGCGGCGCACGCACCCAGGAAGAAGCGGCCCGCCAGGTCGATGGCTGGTTCAGGAAGGAAGGCTGGGAGACGCGCCTTGCCTTCTTCGACGAGTATTACGTCCATATCGACCTGATGGTGGTGCCGATCGCGCCGAAGCTGACGGCGGTGTGTCTCGCCTCCACCGAAGCGGGAATCGTGACGTGGCTCAAGGACAAGGGCCACGAGATCATCGACGTGCCCTTCGAGGACACCATGGCGCTCGGCTGCAACTTCATGTCGCTCGGCCGTGACCGGGTGATCGCACCCAAGGTCAGCCAGAGCCTGATCAAGCAGCTCCGCGCCCGCGGCTTCGAGGTCGCCGATGTCGATATGAGCGAGTTATCCAAGACGGGCGGCGGCATCCATTGCATGGCCCAAGCGCTTAAGCGTGAGGCGGCCTAAAGGCCGCGTGGCCGCAAAGCGGCGTTTTGCCCAAATAGAAACGGCCCGTCGGACAGGGAGCTGCCGGCGGCCCGGCAGGCGTAGCCCAAATAGAAACGGCCCGCCGGACAGGGAGCTGCCGGCGGGCCGGTGGAGAGGCCGCCTAGGGCATGCCCTTCGTCAACCGGGTGCCGGCTGGCGAAGGACGGGGGAGGCCCTAGCGTGGGATGCGGCGCTCCCGATCCGATTTGTCGATCAGCGCATCGACCGAGCCCTCGATATCGAAGCGGTCGACCCCGATATCGCGCAGCAACTCGTCGCTGAGAGAATTCAGCTGGCGGATGGTCTGGAACCGGTCAGCGCCGCGGTGAAACAGCCGGGCCAGACGCTGCCACAGGCCGGCCTGATCCGGCGAGCGATGCAGGGGGAGAATGGGAACGGCGGCGTCGCGCCGGCCGAGGGTGAAGGTCTGGTTCATGGGTCGCCTCTTTCAAAGGAACTTAACGTGACGGGTTCTACTGATGGCGATATTGGCCTGCTGGCGCCCGGATTCAAACGAGTAGTTCTTGACTGATCTATAAGTTTTGCTTGAAGATAGGCCATGGCCAGACACCTGCCCGGGCTGGGCGCCCTGAAGAGTTTCGAGGCCGCCGCCCGACTCCTCAGTTTCAGCCGCGCGGCGGAGGAGCTGGGCGTCACGCCCGCGGCCATCAGCTATCGCGTACGCGGTCTCGAGGACCAGCTGGGCGTGCAGCTTTTTCAGCGCACGAGCCGGGTGGTGGAGCTGACCGAGCCCGGCCGCCAGTTGCTGGCCGGCGTGAGCGAAGCGCTCGACGGCATCGCCCGCACGGTGAGCCGGCTGCGCGGCGCGGACCTGCGGCCGCGGCTGACGGTCACTACCTCGCCCTCCTTCGCCTCGAAATGGCTGGTGCCGCGCCTGCACCGCTTCCTCGAGCGCTATCCCGATGCCGATGTGCGCATCGACGTGTCGGACCGGCTCGTGGATCTGACCCATGAGGAGGTCGATATCGGCGTGCGCTTCGGCAAGGGCCAGTATCCGGGCCTGCGGGTCGACCGGCTGTTCGATGAGATCATCTTTCCGGTCTGCAGCCCGAAGCTCTTATCCGGACGGCGCCCGCTGAAGCAGCCGCGCGATCTGCGCTACTACACGCTCATCCATGTTGAGCCGCAGGCTGCGTGGGCGACCTGGCCCGATTGGCGCATGTGGCTGCTGGCGGCGGGCTTGCGCGATCTCGATCCACATCGCGGCCTGCATTTCACCCATACGGCCCTGGCATTGCAGGCGGCGATCGACGGGCAGGGCGTCGCCCTGGCGGAATCCACATTGGTGGCCGACGATCTCGCTTCGGGCCGGCTGGTGCGGCCCTTCGAGATGTCCATCAAGGGGCCGGCGGAATTCGGCTATTACGCGCTGACCTCGCCCAATGAATCGCGCCCGCTGGTAAAGGCCTTTCTCGACTGGATCGTCGCCGAGGCCGGACAGATGAAGGCCGAGATGGCGCTGGCCAACGCGGCCACGACCGCCAAGCGCAACCTCGCGGCAACGCTCGCCTAAAACCAACCGTTCAGCGCTTCAGGATGCCGCGCAGCCGCTCGGCGATCAGCAGAATTTCGGAATCTTCCAGCACGTCCATCACCACGGCGAGCCGGTCGCCCTCGACGACGGCAAGGATACAGGGGTCGCCGGCCGCAAGCTTGTCGGCCGCTTCGCTTGCGCTCATGCCCGCCTTTGCCTTGTCGAAGGTGATGACCAGGCTATTCACCGGATCGGGAACGAGGCGCTCATCCATGGTGAAGCACATGGGCTCAAGCGTCAGGCCGGGAAGGCCCTGGAGTTTGCCTTTGAGAAGATCGGCCTGACGCACGTAGTTGGCGAAGCGCGCCTTGTGATCCGTCTTCAGCC
>DASXQK010000243.1:0-2413 GCA_036493015.1 Dongiaceae bacterium
CGTCTCCATGACTCCCGCGCTGTTTCATCAACGCAAGGGCGCGCCCGGGCGCGCGGCGCTGGCGCTCAGGCAAATGCACCGCTCCGGCCAGCGCTTCGAGTTCCGCTTCGAATTGTTCAGCATGATCGATGACTATCTCAAAGTGCTGGCAAAGCTCGGCACCGAATCCCCGGACGGCTATGGCGATGTGGTGCGCGAGGCCGAGGCGGTACGCGAAGCGCTGAACCGCCATCCCGCGGCGCTCGCCCCCTGCCACTGCGACCCATTGTCGGAGAATTTTCTCGATGGCGGCCAGCGCATGTGGGTGGTCGATTGGGAATATTCAGGCATGAACGATCCTTACTGGGATCTGGGCGACATGTCGGTCGAGGCTGGCCTGAGCGAGGCCGAGGATCGCGAGATGATGAATGCCTATTGCGACAATCGCGTCAGCGCGGCCCAGCAGGGCCGCATGGTGATCTACAAGGCCATGTGCGACCTGCTCTGGACACTATGGGGCCTGATCCAGTTCGCCAACAAGAACCCGGTCGACGATTTCTGGGCTTATGCCAACAACCGCTTTTTGCGCTGCAAGACGCTGATGGCCTCGCCCGAATTCCCGCGGCATCTGAAGGCCGTATCGGCGGAGCCGGCCTGAGAGCGGCAGATCGGACCGGAAATTGGCCCGGTATTGGATTCAGCACCGGCTTGCCGATTTCGGCGCTGGCGCCTCCAGAACGACTATGACAGCATTGCCGTCCGTTGCGTTGCCGCGCGGCGACGCTGCCGCCTTTCGTCACGATCTTTTCGCTGCACAACCATTAGCCGATTTCCAATGAGGGGGTGAACGATGAAGACCACACTGCGCGCCCTGTCGATTGCCGGAACCCTTGCCGTCGGCCTTGCCACGGTCATCGGTCTGCCGCAAACGAGCCGGGCTGAAGTGCCTGAATCGCAAGATCCGATCAAGATCGCGCTGTTCGACTGGACCAGCGTGAACGTCAACGCGAAGATCATGGGCGGCATCCTGCACCGCCTGGGCTACAACGTCGATTATGTCACGGCCGATTATCTCTCGAGCCTGACCACCGGCCTCACCACCGGCGATATCGACATCATCACCGAAGAATGGGACACGACCGCGGGCGACGCGATGAAGGCGTCGGACGCCACGGGCCAGACCGAGCGGTTGGGCAAGCTCGGGCCCAAGGCCAAGGAAGACTGGTGGTATCCGCTCTATATGAAGGAAAAATGCCCCACCCTGCCGGATTGGCATGCCCTGCTCGATCCGAAATGCGCGGCGGCCTTCTCCACCGCGGACACCGCCCCCAAGGGCCGCTATCTCGGCGGGCCGGTGACCTGGGGCGGTTATGACGAGGAGCGCATTGCCGCTCTGAAACTGCCTTTCGAAGTCGTCCATGCCGGAACCGACGCGGCGATGTTCGCCGAGCTGGCTTCGGCCTATGAGCGCAAGGCGCCGATCATGTTGTGGATCTATTCGCCGCATTGGGCGCCGGCGAAATATGAAGGCGAGTGGGTGAACTTCCCCGACTACACCGCCGACTGCTACGACAAAAAGCTCTACACCTGCGGCAAGCCCCATGGCGAGATCTGGAAGTACGGCTGGAAGGGGCTGAAGGACAAGTGGCCGGTCGCCTGGAACGTGGCCAAGAACTTCACCATGGACACGAAAGAGCTGGGCCTGCTCGCGGGTCAAGTCGACCTCGACGGCAAGAAGCTCGAAGACGTCGCCGATGCCTGGGTCAATGCCAACGAAGCCAAATGGCGCGCCTGGGCCAATCCGCCGACGAACTAGCCGGTCGACGGCTTACGCCGGCGGTGCCGGCGATTTGGACTATCACCGGCCGGTGGCTGCCAGTGCAGCGGCCGGCCGGATGTTCCACGCAGAATAGCCGGCGGCAATTTTCGCGACTGACATGACAACGGCCGATCTCAAGAACCGGTCTGGCGCCCCGGCTGCTGGTGCCGCTGCTTCAGGCGCAGTGCAGGAGGCCACCCTCAGCTGCCGTCATGTCTGGAAGCTGTTCGGAAACAGCGCCGATGCCTTCCTCGCCCGCCACCCCGATCCCAGCGATGAGCAGCTTGCCGGCGCCGGACTGATCCGCGCCGTGCGCGATGTTTCCATCGACGTCCACCGCAACGAAATCTTCGTCATCATGGGGCTCTCGGGCTCCGGGAAATCGACCCTGGTGCGCTGCATGTCGCGCCTGGTCGAACCCAGCCATGGCGAGATCGTATTCCAAGGCGAGAACCTGCTGCGCAAGACAGAGCGTGAACTGATCGAAATCCGGCGTCACAAGATGGGCATGGTGTTCCAGCATTTTGCCCTGCTGCCGCATCTGACCGTACTCGACAATGTCGCGTTTCCCCTGACGGTGCAGGGCGTGGGCCGCGCTACGCGCGAACGCCGCGC
>DASXQK010000244.1:0-5467 GCA_036493015.1 Dongiaceae bacterium
TACCCGGCGATCCGTAATTCAGCACTCCCTCGCCCGCGCTTTGAAGCGGGAGAGGGCAGGGGAGAGGGTGTTTCATGACGCATCCCCCTCACCTTGATCCTCTCCCCCAAGAAGGTTCGGGAAGAGGACAAAGAGGGGCTCACGCGGTATCGAAGGCCTGAGCCAGGGCCTGGATGACGCTGCGCCAATCGTCGGGCCAGCTCTGGCGCAGAAGGTTGACTGTCGGATACCAGGGGCTGTCGGCCCGGCGCTCCAGCCAGCGCCAGTCGCTGGCATAGGGCAGCAGGACCAGCGCCCGGCGGCCGAGCGCGCCGGCCAGATGCGCCGCCACGGTATCGATGCTGATGACCTGATCCAGTTGGGCAACGATCGCCGCCGTCTCGGCGAAATCGGCGAAGGCCTCACCGCCCAGTTTTGGATCGGCTGCCGGGTCGACGATGCGATGAGCCAGGCCGGCCAGATCCTCGCGGGCATCTGGCTGCAGGCTGATCAGGCTGCCGCCGCTATCGGCAAAGACCGGTAGCAACGCGGCAAGCGGGATCGGCCGGGGATCGCGCGCCACGACGCCGCTGCCGCGCCAGGCGAGACCGATATGCGGACGCGGCAATCCCGCAAGCCAGCCGCGCCAGCGACGCAGGCATTCTACCGGCGGTGCCAGATAAGGAATTTTGGCCGGCACGCTTTCCAGGGTCGTGCCGAAGATATGCGGCAGGCTCAGCAGCGGGATGTGCAGATCGAAGGGCGGCAGCGGCACACCCTTGGGCAACACCCGAACGCCCGGTCCGAGACGAGCGAAGAGGCGCGCCAGCGCCGGCGCACATTCGAAGACGACACGCCCGCCGCGCTCCGCTGCAAGCGGCACATAACGGGCGAATTGAATCTGGTCGCCGAAGCCCTGCTCGCCATGGATCAACAGGGTGCGGCCGGCAAGATCGCTGCCGTCCCATTGGGGCTGGTCAAAGCCGCGCCGGTCGCCGGCCGAGGCGGGAATCTGCCAGCGCCATTCATAGCCGCGCCAGCCTTCGCGAAACTGTCCCTGAGCCAGCAGTACCAGGGCACGATTCCACTGCGCCTCGGCATAGTCGGGCTCCAGCGCGATCGCCGCTTCGTAACAGGCAAGCGCTTCCGCCCGCCGAGCTTCGCGTTCCAGCGCCGATCCCAGATTGACCTGGGCCTTGGCGAAATCGGGTTTGAGGGCAATGGCGCGCCGATAATCCTCGACGGCGTCGCCGGTCTGGCCCAGCGCCTGGCGCACGATGCCGCGATTATTGAAGGCCTGCGGGTAAGCCGGATTCAGCGACAAGGCATGCTCGATCTCTGCCAGTGCCGCCGTCAGATTGCCCGTCTGCTGGAGCACCATGCCGAGCAGATTGTGCGCGACGGCATCGCTCGAATCCGCGGCGATCGCGGCGCGATAAAGCCTTTCAGCCTGGGCCAAGTCCCCGGCCTTATGCCGCTCGATGGCCGATTGTCGCAGGGTCTCGCTCACCGCATTCCCCCTAATGCCTCGGCTAGCCGGGCGAACACATAGCTCCAATCGCCCAACCGGTGCTGGCGCAACAGGCGCATGGTCGGATACCACGGACTATCCTCGCGCCCCTGCAGCCAGCGCCAGTCGCCGACATGGGGCAGCAGCACGAAGACTCGCCGCCCGAGTGCGCCGGCGAGATGGGCAACGGCGCTATCGATGCTGACGATCGCGTCCATATTCGCGACAACAGCCGCGGTCGAGACGAAGTCTCTGGCAGATTCCTCAGTGAAGGGATCATAGGGCC
Source organism: Dongiaceae bacterium (assembly GCA_036493015.1). Taxonomy (GTDB): domain Bacteria; phylum Pseudomonadota; class Alphaproteobacteria; order Dongiales; family Dongiaceae; genus DASXQK01. The sequence continues at coordinate 1,776 of DASXQK010000244.1, forward strand.
GCTCTGTCTGAGGCAACTCGCCCATCTGCTCGCTGCCATGGCCGACCTGCAAACTGACGAGGCTAGCGCCTGTCGAAGCAAGCGCGCCGCGCATCATGCGCAGCGGAATGGAACGGCGCCGGTCACCTTTGTGCTGGGGGTTGCCTTGCCAGGCGATACCGATCAGGGGGCGTTGCAGCGCCAATAATTGCCGGCCGCGCCGCTCAACTTCATGCCCGTCCACCGCGAGATAGGGGATTGCGGCCGGAATAGCCTCGCGCCTCGTACCGAGAAGCCCCGGCAATGAAAGCAGCGGCGCGTGAAAATCATGGTCGGGCAAAGCCTCGTCGCGTGTCATGACCGTGTCGGCAAGATCCGATTCCTCGATCAGGCGGCGCAGCGCCGGCTGACATTCGAAAGTGACGCGGGCACCGGCCGCGCGAAGCATGGGCAGGTAGCGGCAGAACTGGATGCTGTCACCGCTACCCTGTTCGGCAAGGACCAGGATTCGCCGTCCGGCCAGCGGCTCGCCTTTCCAGGCACTGGATTGCGAAAGGTCACGGGCAGCGAGCGGCGGCCGCGCGCGCTGGCGCCATTCATATTCCGGCCATCCCTCCTTGAAGCGGCCAAGGGTAAGCAGCGCCAGCCCAAGATTGAAATGAGCGACGGCGTTCTCAGGCTCCAGCGCAATTGCCAGCCGGTATGCGTCGAGCGCTTCCTCGAAGCGCTCCAGCTGCTCCAGCGTCGCCCCCAGATTGACCAGGACGTCGACCTTCTTGTCGTCGATCGTCATCGCGTGGCGATAGACGGCAAGGGCCTCCTCCAGCCGGCCTTCTTCGAGAAGGGTTGCTCCGATATTGACCAGGATACCGGTGTGCCGCGGATCGGCATTCTCGGCCCGGCGGAAGAAGTCCAGCGCTCTTGCATGCTCGCTCATGCGCCGGTGATGCATACCCATCAGGTTCAGCGCATCGAGGTGGTCCGGCTTGATTGCCAAAACCTGCTGGAGGCTCGCAAGCCCGGCAGCGTGGTCGCCGCTGTCGATCAGTGCCACCGCAAGGTTGTAATGGGCGTCCGCATTTTCCGGCCCCAGCAGGGTGGCGCGCCGGCCTGCGGCGATCGCCTGCTCGAATTGCCCGGCGCGGGAGAAAACGGCGGCGAGGTTGCTATGAGCAACAGGCGATGACGGCTCTGCCTTCATCACCGGTTGCATGACCGCCACGGCCTGATCGGGATCGCCCGCTTCAGACAGGGCCAAAGCGAGGTTCTGGCGAACATCGTTGCGTGCCGGTGCGGCCTCCAGCGCTCGCTGCCAGTACCGGACGGCATCCTGGACATCGCCCTGGCGCTGCCGCAGAGCCGCAAGGCCCGCCGGGCCTTCGACGGATTTGGGATCGAGCGCGATGGCCCGATCCAATGCTTCTCTGGCTTCACTCGTTCGACCGAGAGCGGCCAGCGCATTTCCCCGATAAGCATGAGCGGCCGCGAAGCGCGGCTTGAGCGCAATGGCGCGCTCGTACAACTCGACCGCGGCTTCGTGCTCGCCGCGCTCCTGAAGAATATGTCCCAGATTGGAAAGCGCGAGAGCGGCACGGGGCTCCGCGGCAAGATGGGCGCGATAGAGGCGCTCTGCCTCCGCCAGCTTTCCTGCCTTATGCAGGGCGATGGCGGCCTCCAGCCCAGTCGATCGCACTTCACTGGCCGACATGGAAATGCTCTGCCAGTGCTGCGCCAACGCGGTCCAATACCTCGTCCCAATCGCCGGCCCGGCGCTGCCGGAACAGGCGCATGGTCGGATACCACGGACTGTCCTCGCGCCCGCGCAGCCAGCGCCAATCGGGATCGCTGGTCAGCAGCGTCCACACAGGCCTGCCGATGGCGCCCGCCAGATGCGCGCTCGCGGTATCGATGGAAATCACCAAATCGAGATTGGCCATCGTCGCGGCGGTATCGATAAAGTCACGCGCCGGCTCGGCGGCGAAGGGATCCAACGGACGATGCGCGGGCGCGATTTCGGCCAGCGCCATGCGGCCCTCATCGGCCTGCAGGCTGACGAAGCTGATGCCCCGTTGCTGGAGAACCGGCAACAATCGCGCCAGCGCGATCGAGCGGCCGCGCAGAATGTGGTTGTTAAGATTGCCCTGCCAGACCAGGCCGACCCGCGGTGCTTTCAGGCCGGCGAGTTGGCGTCGTCTTATCTCGATGTCGTCCGCCGGTGCGCTGACATAACCCACGGGTCCTGGAATCGAGGCAAGCTCGGTCTTGAACAGTCCCGGCAGCGAGAGCAGCGGCATATGAAAGTCATGGGCGGGAATTCGTTCGCCATGGGCGATCACGGAATCCACGCCTTGAACCAGAGCCAGCAGCCGTTTGAGGGCGCCGGCACAACCCAGGATGACCTGGACGCCGCCGCGCTTCAGCACGCTCGCATATCGGGCGAATTGCAGCGTGTCGCCGAAGCCCTGTTCGGCATGGACGAGCACGCGCATGCCGGGACGATATTGTCCGTCCCATAGTGGTGCTGCGAACCGGGTTTGCGAGTGGCCGGGCAGGCGCCGGTGCCATTCATATTCCGGCCAGCCTTCCTGGAGCCGGCCGAGGGTCAGCAGCGCCATACCCAGGCCCATATGCGCCATGGCATGCTGGCCATCCAAGGCAATGGCGGCGCGATAGATCTCAATGGCGTGCTCGATCGCCCCCAGCTTCAATAAATCGGTCGCAAGATCGGTCAGCGCCGGGGCCATGGCCGCAGCCAGGGGCGGCGCATGCCGGCCCCGCTCGATCATGGTCACGCCGAGTTCATAAAGCGCCTCGGCATCGCTGGGCGTTTGCGTCAGATGGCTGCGATAGAGCCGTTCCGCCTCGACGATCCGGCCGGCCTGGCGGTGGGCGAGGGCCGCGGCCAGCTCACTCACGGTCATGAAGAAAGGCGCCCAGCGCCGTTTCCACTTGCTCCATCACCTCGACCCAGTCGCCGGGGCGGCGCTGACGGAACAGGCGCATGGAGGGATACCAGGAACTGCGGTTGCCTTCGCGTGCCCAGCGCCAATCGGCGGCGAAGGGCAGCATGACCCAGACCGGCTTGCCCATGGCGCCGGCGAGATGGGCGACGGACGTGTCGATGCTGATGACGAGAGCGAGATCGGCGATGATCGCCGCCGTATCGGCGAAATCGCGGGGCGGTGCATCGGCGAAGGGATCGAAGGGGCGGTGCGCCAAATCGATATCGGCCAGTTGGGAACGGCCGGGATCGGTCTGCAGGCTTATGAAGGCGGCATCGCGATGCTGCAGGATGGCCGACCATAGCAACAGCTCGGTCGAACGCCCGCGCAGTGATTTGTTGTACAGATTGCCTTGCCAGAGAATTCCGATCCGCGGCCGCCGCAGCGCCGATAACTGTGCCGCGCGGGCAGCAATATCCTCCGGGTCGGCAATGACATAGCGCATGGGCGCGGGGATGGTGCTCGGCTGCGTCTGCAGAATGCGCGGCAGTGACATCAACGGCGCGTGCAGATCGAAGTCGGGCAGGGCTTCGCCACGGGCGAACAGCAGATCGATGCCGGGCGATCGGGCGAGCAGGCGTTTCACATTGGCCTGGCATTCCACAAAGACGCGTGCGCCCAGCGCCTTTGCCAGGCTCGAATAGCGCAGGAACTGGAAGGTATCGCCGACGCCCTGTTCGGCGTGGAGCAGCAGCCGCTCGCCGGCAAGAT
>DASXQK010000245.1:0-8765 GCA_036493015.1 Dongiaceae bacterium
CCGATCAGATCCGCCGCAAGATCGAGGAATGGGACCATAAATCGCCGGCTGAGGGTGCGCGCGTCATTGCCCATGCCTGGAGCGATCCCGCTTACGAAGCCCGCCTGCTGGCCGATGCGAATGCCGCGGCCGCGGAGCTCGGCATCGATGCCAGCGGACCGAAGATCGTCGCCCTCAAGAATACGCAGCGGCTGCATCACCTGGTGGTCTGCACGCTCTGCTCCTGTTATCCGCGCGTGCTGCTGGGCCTGCCGCCGGCCTGGTACAAATCGGCCGCCTATCGCAGCCGCGCCGTCAACGAGCCGCGCCAGGTGCTGGCAGAGTTCGGCACCAGGCTGGCGCCCGATGTCGAGCTGCGCGTCGTCGACAGCACGGCCGATTGCCGCTATCTCGTGCTGCCGATCCGCCCGGCCGGGACGAAAGGCTGGAGCGAGGAGAAGCTTGCGGCCCTCATCACCCGGGACGCCATGATCGGCGTGACTCCGGCGCTGGCGGGCGGCGCGGCTGCCGAATGATGAGTACGCCCATAACATGAGCACGACCGGTCAGAAACCAGGCCGGCAGAAGCCGGGCCGCTGGCTCTGGTATTTGCTCGCAGCATCCGCGGCTGCCCTGCTGGTCAATATCCTGTTCAAGAGTCATGGCAGCAGTTTCGACGCCGGCGGCAATCTGCCGCGGTTCATCTATCTGCTGGCTCTCTTCGTTCTCGTCGGCGGCGGGCTTTTCTCTCGCATCGCGCGCCAGCCGAGCCAGGCCCTCCAGCATGCCGGCATCTGGCTCGGCATCGGGCTGGTCGTGCTGCTGGGATACAGCTATCGCGGCGAATTGGGCGCGGTCGCCCATCGCCTCTCCGGTGAGCTCGATCCCTCCGCTGGCCAGGCAATCGACGGCCAGTCGATGCGCTTCACCGCCGAGGCCGACGGGCAATTCCATGTCGAGGCGACGGTGGGCAGCACGCCGATGCGCTTCCTGGTCGATACCGGCGCCAGCGAGGTGATCCTGAGCCCCGACGATGCGCGCAGCCTGGGATACGAGCCCTCGACGCTGGCCTATACGAAAATCTACCAGACAGCCAACGGCACCGTGCGCGGTGCGCCGGTGACGATCCCGGAAATCTCCATCGGACCCATCCGGCTTACCAATGTGGAAGCGTCGGTCAACGAGCATGAGAGCGACGGTTCGCTGCTGGGCATGAGCTTTCTCGGCCGCTTGTCGGGCTATCAGGTCAGCGGCAGTACGCTGATCTTGCGCCAGTGAGGCACAAGCGCAGCCTCCTCCCCCGGCTGCGGTTGATTTTCATTTTTCCGGTTTTGCTGCTGAGCGCTTGTGCCGGCCAAAGCATGATAGCGACGCAGAGCGCGGTGCCGCCGCCGGTCGCCAGCGAGCCGCCCGCTCCTGCCGCCATCCATCCCTATCAGGGCGAGTTGATGCAATGCGTGCCCTATGCCCGCGAAGTCTCCGGTATCGACATCACCGGCGATGCCTGGTCGTGGTGGGATGGCTCGCTCGGCAAGTACGAACGCGGCCATCAGCCCCGATTCATGGCGGTGCTGGTGCTGAGCCGCACCCAGCGCCTGAAGCTGGGCCATGTCGCTGTGGTGATGGACGTGCTGGGGCTGCGGGAAATCCGCGTCACCCATGCGAATTTCGGCAGCGATTCCCTCAGCCGGCGCATCATCTACGATTCCATGCCGGCCATCGACGTATCGGTCGCCAACGACTGGTCGCTCGTGCGCTTCTGGAACTACGACGCCAAGGCCTGGGGCATCACCTATGAGGCTTCGGGTTTCGTCTATCCCGATCGCATCGGCACGGCGGTGAGCGCGGGCCCCGTACCGACGTCGTAAGGCGAGCCAACAAGTCTATGATTGCCGAACTGTGAGCGCAGACCCTCTCCGCCCTTTAGTGCGGAGAGGGATGAAAAATTCTGTGATGCCATCAAACGCCATGCTACGCCAAGCCACAGCATGAGTTCGCCCTTTCCCGTCGACGCCACACCCGGTACGCCCGCCTCCGTCCTGCGCCTTCCCGCCTTCCGCTTCTTCTGGTCGGCGCGGGTGCTCTCGACAATGGCCTTTCAGCTTCAGGGCGTGGCCGTCGGCTGGCAGATGTATGCGCTTACCCACAGCACCCTGGCGCTGGGCTTCGTGGGGCTGGTGCAGTTCCTGCCCATGCTCTGCCTGACGCTCGTGGTCGGCCATGTCGCCGACCGTTATGACCGCCGGCGTATCGCGGCGATCTGCCAGCTCGTCGGTGGCTCGGCAACCACGCTGCTCGCCATCGGCAGCTTCGGCGGCTGGATGAGCCCGCCGCTGATCTTCACCGCCGTGGCGGTGATCGGCGCGGGTCGGGCGTTCGAGATGCCAAGCTTGCAGGCCCTGCTGCCGGGCTTGGTCCCGGCCTCGCTGTTTCCCCGGGCCATCGCCTATTCCGCCGCGGCGATCCAGACCGCAACCATCATCGGTCCGGCCATCGGCGGATTCATCTATGTCGCGGGCCCGGAGGCACCCTACGCCATCGCCGCCCTGTTCAGCCTGTCGGCAGCCCTGCTCACCTCATGCATTCGCATGGTGCGCACCCCACCGCGGCGCGAGCCCGTCAATCTGATAACCATCTTCTCCGGCTTTGCTTTCATCCGCAGCCATCCCATCGTGCTGGGCAGCATCTCGCTGGATCTCTTTGCCGTGCTGCTGGGCGGCGCCACCGCCCTGTTGCCGGTCTATGCCCGCGACATCCTGCATACCGGCCCCTGGGGGCTGGGCCTGCTGCGATCGGGCCCTGCGGTCGGCGCATTGGCGATGTCGATCTGGCTCGCCCACCATCCGCTGCGCCGGCATGTCGGCCTCACCATGTTCCGCGCCGTGATGCTGTTCGGCCTGGCGACGATATTGTTTGCCTTGTCCGGCTGGCTCTGGCTATCGACGCTGGCGATGGTGGTGTTGGGCGCGAGCGACGTGATCAGCGTCGTGGTGCGCTCTTCCTTCGTACAGCTCTCCACGCCCGACCATATGCGTGGCAGGGTGACAGCGGTGAACTCGCTGTTCATCGGCACCTCGAACCAGCTTGGCGAATTCGAATCCGGCGTGACCGCGACCCTCTTCGGCACGGTGCCGGCCGTCGTGCTGGGTGGCGTCGGCACGATCCTCGTGGCGCTGCTGTGGATGCGCCTGTTTCCCGCCTTGCGCCATGCCGATACATTGGAGAGCGTGGCGCGAGAGGCCGAAGCGCCGCCTTAAGGTCCCGGTAAGACGGGGCGGATTCTCGCCCGGTCGCAAGGTTACTGAAGCTTCATTTGACCCTGGTTTTTCCAGCGCTACCTCATTTGCACTGCCGGTGACGTTGCAGCGGCGCCTTCCTGTGCAGGCGTTTTCGCGAACGTCGAAGCACGATCGGGAACGGTGCGAGGCGTGAGATGTCGAGCGGCCGGGCAGCGCCCGGGATAGGGGAATTGTCAGGGCCGCCGGTGCTGACGGTGCCGCCGGTCCTGGATTCGACTCTTTCCTCTGCAGGCTTTTCCTCTGCGGATCCAAATTCCTCGCCGCTGCCCGCTGCACAACACGATCTCGTCTGCCGGCGTGACGACAGCCTTCTTTCCATCATCGAAAAATGCCTCAATAACACTCTCGGCTGCTGCCTCGTTCTCGACGATGACCGCCGCCCGTTGGGCGAAGTCAGTCTCGATGAAATCCGCCTGATCCTGCGCGAAGGCCGCCTGACTTCGTTCCATGGCTGGGCCGAGCATCTGGCGATCCAGCCCGGTCACAGCACCGATTCAGCGCGCGCCTTGAAGCTGCATCCCGTGCTCGACGGGAGCGGCCGGGTTGGCGCAGTCGCCTTTGACCGCAGCCGCGACTATGTGCAGATCGCGCGGCCCGATCTGTCGCAGCAGGAATTCCGCCTGCTGCTCGATGCCTTTCTCTCCAGTTGGATATCCAGCAGCGGCGAATATCTCAGCGAGTTCCAGGCGCGCTTTGCGGCGTTACTAGGTTGCAAGCATGCGATCGCGGTTTCCAACGGCACCGTTGCACTGCACCTCGCCCTCGAGACGCTCGGGCTTGGACCGGGCGACGAGGTGATCCTGCCTGACCTTACCTTCGCCGCCACCATCAACGCGGTGCTGCATTGCGGCGCCACGCCGGTCATCGTCGACATCGATCCTTTGGATTGGGGTCTCGATATTGCCAAGGTCCGCCGCGCCGTCACCCGCCGCACCAAAGCGCTGATCCCGGTTCATCTCTATGGCCGCCCCGCCAATCTCGACGCGCTGTGCGAATTCGCCGGCGAACGCGGAATTGCCATTGTCGAGGATTGCGCCCAGGCGCTGGGCGCGCGCCACGGGGAACGGATGGTTGGCCGGTTCGGCGCCATCGGCTGCTTTTCATTCTTCGCCAACAAAACCATCACCACCGGCGAGGGCGGCATGTGCGTCACCGATTCCGACGCCATCGCCGGGCGGCTAAAGGAATTGCGCGACCATGGCATGACGCCCGGGCGGCGCTACTGGCACGAGCGGTCCGGCTTCAACGGCCGCATGACGAACCTCCAGGCCGCCATCGGCGTTGCCCAATTGTCGCGGCTGCCCGAGATCATGGCGCGCAACCGGCGGCTCGATGCGCTCTATCGTCAGCATCTGGGTGCGATTGCGGGGGTGAGCTTTCCGCCGCCATTGCCCGATCACATCGAACCGGCCATCTGGCTGGTATCGGCCCTGATAACGCCGGGCAAGCGTGATGCCCTTATCGCGGCGGCGGCGGCGGCGCGGATCGAGCTCCGGCCGTTCTTCTATTCGCTCTCGACCATGCCGCCGTACCGGCGCTATGGCGGCCGGTGTCCCACCAGCCTCGGCCTGTCGGCTCGGGGCATCAACCTGCCCACATCCAACGCGGTGGATGAGAGCGTGATCGCCAAACTTGCAGGAATCGCCGCCGCGGTGCTTCGCTAGCGTCTGGCCTCTAGGCCACCTCGCGCCCAAAGCAAGATCGGATCAGCTTGAAGCAACCTGATGCGTGAATCTTGCTCTGCCTTCTTTAATCCAGCGGCTGATTCACGCCTGACGTTGATCGAACGTCAGGCGATCAGGCCCACCTGATCCGTGAATCTTGCTCTGCCTTCTTTAAACCAGCAGCTGATTCACGCCTGACGTTGATTGAACGTCAGGCGATCAGGCGCTGTGCGATCCACCACGTCGACGATGTCGGCCATGATCGCATTCAGATCGTAGTCCTTGGGCGTATAGACCCGCGCCACGCCGAGGGCGGTCAGGCGCGCCGCATCCTCCGGCGGAATGATTCCGCCCACCACCACCGGCAAGCCGGCAAGGCCCGCATTGTTCAACCGCGCCAGCACATCGCCCACCAGAGCGACATGACTGCCCGAGAGGATCGAGAGCCCCACCACATGCACGCCCTCCTCGAGCGCGGCATTGGCAATCTGGGCCGGCGTCAGGCGGATGCCTTCATAGACCACCTCGAAACCGGCATCGCGCGCCCGCACCGCAATCTGCTCAGCGCCGTTGGAATGGCCATCGAGCCCGGGCTTGCCCACCAGCATCTTCAGCCGCCGGCCGAGGCGCCGTGATACCCGCTCCACCGCCGTGCGAAGTTCGGCAAGGCCCGTGGCGCTGGGCTGGGTAGCTGCTCGGCCCACGCCGGTCGGCGCGCGGTATTCGCCATGGATCTCACGCAACAGCCCACCCCATTCGCCGGTCGTAACGCCAGCATGGGCGCAGGCGATGGAGGGCTCCATGATATTGCGGCCTTCGCTCGCGGCCGATCGCAGTGCAGCCAGCGCGCTCAGTACCGCGCCGGCATCGCGGGCCGCGCGCCAGGCCTGCAGCGATTCCACCTGCTCGCGTTCGGCCGCACTGTCGGGGCTCAAGAAACCGCCATCGGCGCCGGCCAGCAGCGGTGAGGCTGCACTTTCGGCAAAGCAGTTCACGCCGACGACCTTTTGCGCGCCGGACTCGATATCGGCCAGGCGGCGGCTGTTGGATTCCACCAGCCGGCGCTTCATGTAGCTCTGCTCCACCGCCGCGATCGCCCCGCCCATGGCCTCGATGCGCGCCAGTTCCTCGCGGGCGGCGATCTTCAATTCCTCGACCTTGACGGCGATCACCGGCGAGCCATCGAAGATATCGCCGAACTCCAGCAGATCGGTCTCATAGGCGACGATCTGCTGCAGGCGCAGCGACCACTGCTGGTCCCAGGGGCGCGGCAGGCCCAAGGCCTCGTTCCAGGCGGGCAGCTGAACCGCGCGGGCCCGCGCGTTCTTCGACAGAGTGACCGCCAGCATCTCCAGCAAGATGCGATAGACGTTGTTCTCCGGCTGCTGCTCGGTCAGCCCCAACGAATTCACCTGCACGCCATAGCGGAAACGGCGAAGCTTTTCGTCGGCAATGCTCCAGCGCTCGCGGCAAAGCTCGTCCCACAGCTCGGCGAAGGCGCGCATCTTGCAGATCTCGGTGACCAGGCGGATACCGGCATTGACGAAGAAACTGATGCGCCCGACCACCTGGGCGAAATCCGCCTCCGGCACCTGACCCGATTTCTTCACGCCATCGAGAATGGCGATCGCGGTCGCCAGCGCGAAGGCCAGCTCCTGCACCGGTGTCGCCCCTGCCTCCTGCAGGTGATAGGAGCAGACATTGGTCGGATTCCATTTCGGCGTCTCGCGATAGGCAAACGCGATCACATCGGCCGCGAGCTTCAGGCTCGGCGCCGGCGGGAAGATATAGGTCCCGCGCGAGAGGTATTCCTTGATGATGTCGTTCTGCACCGTGCCGGCAAGCGAAGCGCGCGAGGCGCCCTGTTTCTCCGCCGCCGCGATGTAGAGGGCGAACAGCCAAGGCGCGGTCGCGTTGATGGTCATCGACGTGTTGAGGCGCTCCATCGGCAAGCCCTCGAACAGCCGCATCATGTCGCCGAGATAGCCGACGGGCACCCCGACCTTGCCGACCTCGCCCTGGGCCAGGGGATGGTCGCCGTCGTAGCCGGTCTGGGTCGGCAGGTCGAAAGCAACCGACAGTCCCGTCTGTCCGCGGGCAAGGTTGGTGCGATAGAGCGCGTTGGAGGCTGCGGCGGAGCTATGGCCGGAATAGGTGCGAAACAACCAGGGCTGGTCGCGCGATTTGCCTAGGTCGATTGGTTCGCTTGCCATTCGAGAAACCGTAATCCCGGGCACTGTCTCAGTTTGAATTTCAACCTTCGCTCCCGCGCTGGAATCGTTCTTGGAAAACGCGCGAAGCCTCGGCCAACTTCAGCGAATACCGAATCGCGGGCATTCCCTTGTGCTGCACGATACCTCTTCGCCTTAGGCCAATCTTCTCTGCAACCTTCAGCGATCCAAGATTTTCGGGTGTAATCTCGGCAACGACTTCGTCTAATCTCAAGCCCTGCATGGCATGTGCCAGAACGGGTCGTGCGGCCTCGACAGCGAAACCTCTTCCCCAGAACCGCTTTCGCAGCCGCCATCCGATCTCGATCTCCGGGCCGGCCGCGTCAACAGGGATCAGGAGTACCCATCCAACGAACGTAGCTGGATCCTCCCGCAACAGGACCGTCCAGTAACCCATGCCCGGCGGCCAGGGACCAGACGTACGATTCTCGATGAACGCACGGTGGGCGGGTGGGTCGGACCACGGTCCGCTTACAAAGCGAAGCACCTCCGGGTCGCGATCCATGTCGAGGCAGTCATCGGTGTCAGCCAGCGTTCGTGGGCGGAGCAATAGGCGTTCAGTTTCGAAGGGGGAGGCGTGAAAATTGGTCATAATGTCAATCATGGTAAGCTTAGGAAGGGTTGAGACCCCAGACCTTCGAGGAAGCACAGATTGAGAAATTACTAAAAAATTCAAACTGAGACACTACCTAATCCCGACATTGCTGCAATGCAACATGACGCCGCCGGGAAGCACTTCGAATTGCTCCGTCGGCCAGCACGAACGGGTTGGCCGCGCTCAAAAAACCTTGGCCCGGAAAATGTCATGGTGGGCCTTGCCCGGGCAAAAGCGTAAATCTAATTAACCAATCGTTTACCATTGCGGCCAACAGGCGTATCATCTTTTTACCACAGGCAAACGCGAATCGGCCGGTGGGTTGTTGTCCATCAACAACGGGAGGGGATCTCATGAAAGCCTATGCATTGACTGCGCTTTCTGCCGTTGCGGTTATCTCGCTGGTGATCGCAACGCCGATGCTGAGCCGCGCCGCCGGATTCGGCGCCGCGACCGGTATCACCAAGAGCCTGGCACCTTCGGTGAATCTGACCGCATGCTCGGTTTCGATCGATCCTGAGCACAGAATCTGGCTCGCCGCCGGTTGCGGCGGACCCGGAGGCACCAGCGGTGCCGGTTCAGGATCTTCCGGCACTGGCCCGAGCTCTTCCAGCTCAAGCTCAAGTTCAAGCTCCAGCTCCAGTTCGAGCGGAACCGGAACCGGTTCCGGCGGTAACGGCCATGTGGGCCACCCGTCTTACTAGAACACTGATCTAGGATTTCGATTGGATGGGCCGGCTTTTGCCGGCCTGTCTTTTTATCACCGGCCTGTATCGGAAAAGTTGGCCCGTGCCACGCTCCCGGCGCGTGCTCCTTAGGCGGCTTCAAGCGCCCTAAGGAGGTCCGCTTCGATATCCAGCGGGTCCTCGAGACCGACCGACAGCCGCACCATGCTGTCGGAGATTCCCTGCTTCGCGCGGGCTTCCGGCGAAAGCCGCTGATGGGTGGTGGTCGCCGGGTGGGTGATCAGGCTCTTCGTATCCCCGAGATTGTTGGA
>DASXQK010000246.1:0-3255 GCA_036493015.1 Dongiaceae bacterium
GGGCGGCGTTTGCGCGCTCATCTATGTCATCGCGGTCGATCTCGGTTTGACGGCATTGCTTGGCGCAGCTCTCGCGGTCGCGGCCGGGCTGATCCTGACCGGCGCATTGCACGAAGACGGGCTCGCCGATCTGGCCGATGGACTGGGTGCGCGGGGCGATGGGCCAGTAAAGCTCGCCGCCATGCGCGACAGCCATATCGGCGTCTTCGGCACGCTGAGCCTGATCCTCACCATCCTGCTGCATGTGGTGGCGCTCGCGGCCCTTGCCCTGCCGGGCGACGTTGCGCCGGCGTTGATTGCGGCCCATGCGGGTTCGCGCGCACTTCTCCCCTGGGTCATGCAAAGATTTCCCCAGGCGCGCAGCGACGGGCTTGCCTTCATGGCCGGCCGGCCGAGCCAGACCACGGCCTTCATCGCGCTGGGCCTTGGCGCCATCGCGCTGCTGGTGCTGACCGGCCCGGCACGCGCCATTGTGGCAGCGGGCGCGGCCTGCCTTGCCTTGCTGCTGGCCCCGCTGGCGCGCCGCTTGCTGGGCGGCATCACCGGCGACGTCCTGGGGGCGATCGAGGTCATCGCGCGCCTTGCCATCCTGCTTTCTCTCGTCGCCACCCGATGAACCCGACACGCTGGTGGTGGGTCCGCCACGCGCCGGTGGTCGGCCATAACGGGCGCATCTATGGCCAGGACGATCATGATTGCGATTGCAGCAACGATGCATTGTTTACCGGTCTTGCTGACAGGCTGCCGGCCGACGCGCTCTGGATCACGACGCCGCTCAGGCGCACCAAGCTGACGGCGGCGGCACTCTGGCAAGCCGGCGCGCCAAAGCCCGCCGGCGAACGCGAGGAGGCTGCCTTCCTCGAGCAGCATTTCGGCGAATGGCAGGGGCTGACCTATGACGAGTTCTCAACCCTGCGCGATGGTGTCGCTCACCGTTTCTGGCATGCACCCGCAAGCGAACGGCCGCCGCGGGGCGAAAGCTTTGCCGACGTGGTGGAGCGCGTCGCGCGCGCGATTGAGGCGATCAGCGCCGCCGAGGCCGGGCGCGACATCGTGGTGGTCGCCCATGGGGGTTCGATCCGCGCTGCACTCGCCCATGCGCTGGCGATCGATCCTGAACGCGCGCTGGGTTTTGCCGTCGACAACTGTTCCTTGACCCGCCTGGATCATTTCACGGGCGAGGGGGCCTGGCGCGTGGGCAGTGTTAACTTTCTGCCACAGGCGCAAATTCGCTGAAATCCGCCGCTGATTTGCCTAAATCGCGAGCTATATCGGCTATAGATGTCATTCGGCCCGGGCAGATGTGCCGGGCTTCACGCCGGACGAACCGTAGGAGAATTCGATGATAACCATGTCTCGCCGCCTGTTTCTGGCCCTGCCGGCTGCCGCCGCCGCAGCCAGTGTCGTGCGGCCCGCTTTTGCCATGTCGGACGCCCAGCAACTGGTCGAAAAGGCGCGGCTCGCCTTCCTCGACATGATCACCGACGATAACTACAAGGAGATGCGCGACTATGTGAAACAGTCCCGCGCGCTCGTCATTTTCCCGGAGCTGATCAAGGGCGCCTTCATCATCGGCGCCGAAGGCGGCTCGGGCGTACTGGTTACCCGCGGTCCCGCAGGCCAGGGCTGGAGCTATCCCGCCTTCTACACGCTGGCCTCGGGCAGCCTCGGCTTGCAGATCGGCGGACAATCTTCCGAACTCGTGTTGACGGTGATGAGCGAAAAGGCGCTGAGCTCGCTCATCAACGACCAGTTCAAGATCGGTGGCAACGTCGATGTCGCCGTCGGTCCGGTGGGCAAGGGGCTGTCGGCCTCGACGACGACGAATTTCTCCTCCGATGCCTACAGCTTCGCCAAGACCCAGGGCGCCTATGTCGGCATGTCGCTGGATGGCGCGGGCATTCTGAGCCGCCAGTCCCGTGACGTGGAATATTACGGCGCTGGTGCCACCTCGACCGGCATCGTCATCCAGCGCAAGTTCTCCAACAAGAACGCCGACGTCCTGCGGGACGCGCTGTCGCCGTATTGATCGCCCGGCGCGATTCTCTCGTTCGTCATACCCGGGGCCGGCCGTTGGGCCGGAGCCCGGGTATCCACTTTATCCGCCGCACAAAGACTTGATGCCCGGGCTCGTTCTTCGAACGCCCCGGGCATGACGGATAGAGTTAGCTGGGCATCTCTTAACTGGCCGTTTCAACGTTCCCCGCGCGGCCAAATGACCGATTGATCGCGTCTGGGAGGCGGCCTATAGGAAGGCCATGCCTCGTAACCCGGTCGTGCGGATAGTCGCCGCGGCAGTCCTGCTTCTGGCCATCGTCGCCGGTGTGTTGCTTTATACCCCGCTCGGCCGCCACCTCTGGCAAAGCGAGACGGGCATCACGCTCATCGGCGGGCCGTTCCATCTGATCGACCAGAACGGCCAGACACGCAGCGACGCCGATTTCCGCGGCCAGTATCTGCTGGTCTTCTTCGGCTATACCAACTGTCCCGATGTCTGCCCGACGACGCTGCAGACCATCACCACCGCCATGGACAAGCTGGGCGGCGACGCAGCCAAGGTGACGCCGATCTTCATCACCGTGGATCCCGGGCGCGACACGCCGGCGGTGATGAAGGCCTATGCCGCGAACTTCACCCCGCGGCTGGTGGCGCTCAGCGGCAATCCCGACGCCATCGCCGCCGCCGCCAAGGTCTATCGCATCTATTATAAGAAGGTGGGCGAAGGCGCGGACTATTCCATGGATCACACCGCGCTCGTCTATCTCATGGGACCCGACGGCAACTACCTCGCCCATTTCAGCAACGAAGCCACGGCCGATGACATCGTCAAAGACCTCCGCCAGCGGTTCTGAAGAGCTGCCCTTCTGGCGGCGCAAGAAGCTGGCCGAGATGTCGCGCGCGGAATGGGAATCGCTGTGTGACGGCTGCGCCAAATGCTGTCTGGTGAAGCTGGAATACGAGGATACCGGCCAGGTCGACCATACCGACATCGCCTGCCGCCTGCTGGATACCGAGAGTTGCCGCTGCGGCGATTACCCCAACCGCCACAAGGTCGTGCCCGATTGCCTGGCGCTGACAGCCAAGCGCGTGCGTCGGCTGCGCTGGCTGCCGTCGACCTGCGCCTATCGGCTGGTGAATGAGGGCCGCGATCTCTATTGGTGGCACCATCTTGTCTCCGGCGATCCCGAGACCGTGCACCAGGCCGGCATCTCGGTTCGCGGCCGGGTGGTGAGCGAGGATAAGGCGGGTGCGCCC